>NZ_PSUB01000019.1:6036-53329 GCF_002931595.1 Rathayibacter sp. AY2B9 | reverse complement strand
GACCGGGCGCCACCGCCCCGGCCGCCGCGCCCGCCGCCCGCCCGGCGGCCCCGGCCCGGCCCGCCTCCGTGCCGGCCGCCGCCGCGCTCCCCGTCATCGCGAAGCCGCCGATCCGCAAGCTCGCGAAGGACCTCGACGTCGACCTCCTCGAGGTGCAGGCCACCGGCCTCGCCGGCGAGGTCACCCGCGACGACGTCATCCGCCACGCCTCCCAGGCCAGCGTCTTCCGCAACATCCAGACCCCCGCCTGGGGCGACGACCGCGAGGAGCGCATCCCCGTGCGCGGCGTCCGCAAGGCGATCGCCGCCGCGATGTCGACGAGCGCGTTCACCGCGCCCCACGTCAGCGTCTTCGTCGACGTCGACGCGACCCGCACCATGGAGTTCGTCAAGCGCCTCAAGAACTCGCCCGACTTCGCCGGCGTCAAGGTCTCGCCGCTGCTCATCATGGCCAAGGCCATCATCTGGGCCGTCCGCCGCAACCCCACCGTCAACTCCGCCTGGACCGACACCGAGATCGTCGTCCGCCACTACGTCAACCTCGGCATCGCCGCGGCCACCCCGCGCGGACTGCTCGTCCCCAACGTCAAGGACGCCCAGTCGATGAGCCTCCTCGAACTGGCCCAGGCCCTCGAGAAGCTCACCCTCGACGCCCGCGACGGCAAGACCACCGCCGCCGACATGCAGAACGGCACCATCACCATCACCAACATCGGCGTGTTCGGGATGGACACGGGCACCCCGATCCTGAACCCCGGCGAAGTCGCGATCATCGCCCTCGGCACGATCAAGCAGAAGCCCTGGGTCGTCGACGGCGAGGTCCGCCCCCGCTTCGTCACCACGGTCGGCGGCTCCTTCGACCACCGCGTCGTCGACGGCGACGTCGTCAGCCGCTTCGTCGCCGACGTCGCCAGCGTGCTGGAGGAACCGGCGCTGCTGCTCGACTGAGCGGATTCCTCCTTCGTCGTCATCCTCTCCGCGGTCGGCTTTCCGAGGTGGGGGCGTGTCGTGGAGCGGGGGAGCGTACCGCTACGGCGAATCGCTGGAACGCGATTCGGCGGTGAGCTCGGCGGTGCTCGATTGAGCGGATTCCTCCTTCGTCGTCATGCGCTCCGCGGTCGGCTGTACGAGGTGGGGGCGTTTCGTGGAGCGGGGAGAGCGGGGGAACGGCAGCGGTCAGCGGGGGGAGACGGCGAAGGAGTGCAGGGCGAGGGCGTCGCTCAGGCGGGCGGCGACGCGGGCGCCGCGGACGCTGGTGCCCTGGGGGTCCAGCGGCGGGCTGACGACGGCGGCGCCGAGGCGGCCGGGAGCGGAGAGGACGAGGGCGCCCGAGACGCTCGACTTGGCGGGGACGCCGACCGCGCGCATCCAGCGGCCCGAGCCGTCGTAGACGCCGCACGTCGCCATGACCGCGATCACGTCGCGCGCGACCGAGGCCGGCACGACCCGCTCGCCGGTCCCCGGGTGCACGCCGCCGAACGCGAGCGTCGCGCCCATCGCGGCCAGGTCGCGGACGTCGACCAGCACGGCGCACGCCCGGGCGTACGCGGAGACGGCGTCGTCGGCGCTGCGGTGCAGGGTGCCCTCCGCGCGCATCAGGTGCGCGAGGGCGTGATTCCGGTCGCCGAGGAGGTGCTCGTCGGCGGCGACGCTCTCGTCGACGGAGAGCGGGCGGCCGGCGAAGGCGGAGAGGCCGCGGAGGATCCGCTCGCTCCGGCCGTCGGCGTCGCCGCCGTCGACCAGGGCGGCGGTCAGCAGCGCTCCCGCGTTGACCATCGGGTTCGGCGGGCGCCCGGTGCCGCTCTCGAGCTTGAGGGCGTCGAAGGCCTCGCCGGTGGGCTCGATGCCGACGCGGTCGAGCGCGTCACCGCCGGTGTCGAGGAGCGCGAGCGCGAACAGGAACGGCTTGACGGCCGACTGGATGCTGAACCGCGCCTCCGCGTCGGCGCTCGCGCGGACGGACCCGTCGGGCAGGACGAGCGCGATCGCGCAGAGTCCCGGGTCGGCGTCCGCGAGCGCGGGGACGCTGTCGTCGACCTCGCCCCCGTCGTCCGGCAGCACCTCCCGGCGCAGCGCCTCGAGGTCGAAGGCCAGGGGATCGGGGAGGGGGCTCATCCGTCCACTCTGTCAGGGCGGGGAGCCCGTCGCGTCCCGGGCCTCAGACGAGCCCGAACTCCGCGTCCAGCGCGTCCAGCTCCGAGGCGAACGACGCGCGCAGACTCTCCTTCTCGTCGGCGGGCAGCCAGGAGGCCTCCGCTCCGGTGAGCGCCATCGCGCGCAGCTGCGCGGCGGTCGCGCCGATCGGGCCGGCGGCGAGGCGGTACTCGTCGGCGAGCGTGGTCGGGAACATCCCGGGATCGTCGGAGCACGGCACGACCTGCAGTCCCGCGTCGAGCATCGCCCGGATGGACGCGCGCCGCCAGGGCCGCCAGGAGCGGCGCGAGGTCGTCGAGGCGACGGTGAACACGACGCCCTGCTCGCGGACGCGCTCGACGACGGCGGGGTCCTCGAGGACGAAGTAGCCGTGGTCGATCCGGTCGCAGCCCAGCAGATCGAGGCAGGTCGTCGTGTCGGCCGCGGTCGGGGCGTGCTCGGAGGAGTGGGCGGTCCGGCCCAGGCCGGCCTCCCCGGCGAGGCGGTAGGCGTCGGCGAAGCGCTCGGGCGGACCCGCCGTCTCGAGGTTGTCGAGCCCGATCCCCGCCACGTACTGGTGGGGGTGGCGGACGACCTCGCGGACCAGCTCGAGCGCCTCCTCCCCGCTGTGGCCCGCGGCCTGAGCCGGGACGGTTCGCGACGGGGCCCGCGGGACCGCGCGGCTCCGGGAAGCCGGACGCGGTCCCGCGGGTCGGACGCCGCTACGCCGTGAGCGCGACCGCCGTCCACGAGACGGGCGGGAGGGTCAGCGTCAGCACGCCGTCCTCGAGCGATGCCGGGGCCTCGCGCAGGCGCACGCGGTCCTGGTCGTCGCGGGTGTTCTTCGCGTAGGGGTCCTCGTCGAACAGGGCCACCGCCTCCGCGATGCTCGAGACTCCGAGGCCGCTGACGTCGACGGTGACCTCGATCGGCTCCGTCTGCGAGCGGTTCACCAGGAAGACGGCCGCGCGGCCCTTGTCGACGGTGGCGACGGAGTCGATGAGCGGAGCGTCGCCGTGGCGGGCGGTCGAGTAGGTCCCCGCGTCGATCCGGGGGCGCAGCACCGAGCCGGAGGCCAGACGCGCGGTGGTCGAGAACGGGAAGAACGTGGTCTGGCGCCACGCGGCTCCGCCCGGCTCGGTCATGATCGGCGCGATCACGTTGACGAGCTGCGCGAGGGAGGCGGAGGTGACCCGGTCGGAGTTCTTCAGCAGCGTGATCATCAGGTTGCCGAGGACGACGGCGTCGGCGACGGAGTAGACGTCCTCGAGCAGGCGCGGGGCGTAGGCCCACTCGCGGGTGCTCTGGTCGCCCTCGGCGTCGGCCTTCTCCTTGGCCTGCCACTCCTCGAGGTACCAGACGTTCCACTCGTCGAAGGAGAGCTTGATGTCCTTCGTCTTCTTGAGCTTGAACTTCACGTGGTCCACGGTCGCCGCGACGGTCGCGATGAAGTACTCCATGTCGAGGGAGGAGGCGAGGAAGGAGCCGAGGTCTCCGTCGTACTCCTGGTAGTAGGCGTGGCACGAGACGTACTCGACGTCGTCGTACGCGTGCTCGAGGACCACGCGCTCCCACTCGCCGAAGGTCGGCATCGACGAGCTCGACGAGCCGCAGACGACCAGCTCGAGCGAGGGGTCGGCGATCTTGAGGGCCTTGGCGGTGCGGGAGGCGAGCTTGCCGTAGTCGTCGGCGCTCATGTGGCCGACCTGCCAGGGGCCGTCCATCTCGTTCCCGAGGCACCACATGCGGATGTCGTAGGGCTCGGTCCCGCCGTTGGCGATGCGCTGGTCGGCGAGAGCGGTGCCGGCCGGTCCGTTGGCGTACTCGAGGACGTCGAGCGCTTCGAGGACGCCGCGGGTGCCGAGGTTGACGGCGTACATGATCTCGCTGCCGGTCAGCTCCGCCCACTTCGCGAAGTCGTCCAGCCCGACCTCGTTGGTCTCGAGCGAGTGCCAGGCCAGGTCGCGGCGGCGGGGGCGCTCGGAGCGCGGGCCGACGCCGTCCTCCCAGCGGTAGCCCGAGACGAAGTTGCCGCCGGGGTAGCGGATCGTCGTGGTGCCCAGCTCCTTGACCAGCTCGACCACGTCGAGGCGGAACCCGTCCTCGTTCGAGGCGGGGTGGCCGGGCTCGTAGATGCCGTCGTACACGCAGCGGCCGAGGTGCTCGACGAACGAGCCGAAGAGGCGCGGAGTGACGGGGGCGACGACCGCGGCGGGGTCGAGGCTGATGCGCGCGGTGGCGGCGGGGGCGTCGGTCATGAGGGCCTTTCGGGCTTCGGGCTCCCGCAGCGGCTCGGCGGCGAGTGGTCTTTCTAACGTTGTACACGATGGTCCGCCCCGGCTCGGCCGCTGTCAAGAGCGGCACCGGCCCCCTCCTGCCTCGCTGCTCGCCGCTGCCGACTGCGGCAGACCTCTTCGGGCGTCGCGTCTCCCCGCCGCCGCTCAGCGCACCTGTGCTCGACTGGGCGGGTGCCCTCCTCCGATGCCGTCACCGACGCCTGCTCCGAGCTCGCCGACCGCGCCGACGCCCTCGCGGCGTCGCATCCCCGCCCGCGGGCGTTCCTCGCGGCCGTCGCGAAGGACGTCGCCGGCATCCGCAGTGCCCCGCTCGGCGCCCTCGACCTGGCGCACGGCGGCCGCAACCGGGTCCGGGGGAAGGGCTTCCGCCGCCCCTACGACGACGGCACCCGCGGCCAGGCCCGCCACTTCGCCGGCGTCGCGGGCGCCACGCTGTACCTCGGCGGCCCGCTCGCGCACCTGTTCCTCCGGACCGTCGGCGGCGACGTCCGCGGCTCGGCCGACGACCGGCTGACGACGCGGGCCGTGGAGTGGAGTCGGCTCCTCCGCCGCGGCGAGCTGGCCGTCGCGGACGCGGGAGCGTGGATCCGCCGCGAGATCTGCGGCAGCGGGACCTGCGCCTAGGCCCCGGCCGACGCCCGGCCGACCGGCGGGTCCTCCGCGATCGGCCGGCCCGCGGTCGACTCCCGGGCGACCACGGTGAACGCCGCCTCGTGGAGCGTCCCGGGGCCGGTGCGGGTGCCCTCGATCCGGGCCTGCAGCACCTCGACCGCGGTGCGCGCGATCTCGTCGCGCCCCGAGTCCACGGTGGAGAGGCTGGGGGAGGAGTAGCCCGCCTCGTCGATGTCGTCGAAGCCGATCACCGCCACCTCCTCGGGGACGCGGACCCCCGCCTCCTGGAGCGCGCGGACCGCGCCGAGCGCGAGGGTGTCGTTGAGTGCGAACACGGCGTCGAAGTCGAGCCCGGAGGCGAGCACGCGGCGCATCGCCTCGGCGCCGCCGGAGCGCCGCCACGGGCCCGAGACGCCGATCATCCGCTCGTCGTAGGCGATGCCGGCCTCGGCGAGCGCGGCGCGGTAGCCCTCGAGGCGGAGCGACGCCGAGCTGACGGCGGCGTCGGGGTGGGTCCCGAGCGCCACGATCCGGCGCCTTCCGGAGGCGAGCAGGTGCGCGGTGGCCGCGTGCGCCGCCGCGGTGTTCTGCATGGTGACGTGGTCGACCAGCCCGGTGAAGATCCGCTCGCCGAGCAGCACCAGGGGGAAGCCGACCGCGAGCGCGTCCTCGTCGGCGAGGCCCAGCGGGCTGAAGAGCAGGCCGTCGGTGAGCTGCCGGCGCTCGCTCGCCAGGACGCTCCGCTCGCGCTCGGGGTCGCCGCCGGTCTGCTCGATCAGCACCGTCAGGCCGCGCTCGTCGGCGGCGCGCATCACGCTGTCGGCGAGCTCGGCGAAGTAGGGGAGGCTCAGCTCCGGCAGGGCGAGGCCGATCACGCCGGTGCGGCCGCGGCGCAGGCTCCGCGCGGAGAGGTTGGGGCGGTAGCCCAGTTGCGCGATGGCCGCCTGCACCCGGGAGCGGGTGGCCGGGCGCACGTGCGGATAATCGTTGATCACGTTCGAGACGGTCTTGATCGAGACGTCGGCGGCGCGGGCGACGTCGTGCAGCGTGACGGCCACGGTCCTCCCTCCGCTCGGCCCTCACGCTACCCCGGGGCTCCGCTCCGGCCTGTCGCGGATCGACGCCGGGGCGGCGTGCGGGCGGGGCGCGCCGCCGGAGCAGGACGCGCCCCGCGGCCGATCAGGTGTACCAGCTGGGCTCGGGGACGGTGTCGAGCAGGGCGAAGACGCCGACCTCGCGGCGCTTGTAGGGCAGCGGATCGTGCAGGGAGTGGGTGCGGAGGTTCCGCCAGTAGAGGTCGAGTCCGACCGAGCTCGCGGAGGCGCGGGCGCCGGTCAGCTCGAAGACGCGGGTCGCCGTCGCGAGGCCGTCCTCCACGATCCGCGCCTTGGCCGCGGCGATCCGCACGGCGATCTCGCCGCGGCGCCGAGGCGTCAGCTCCTCGCGCGGAGCGTGCAGCGCGGCCGAGAGCGCGGCCCCCGTCGCGTCGATCAGCGCCTCGTCGGCCCAGAGCCGGGACTGCAGGTCGCCGTATCCCTCGAGCACGTACCACTCGTCGCCGGCGCGCTCCTTGTCGTCGCCGCCGTACGGCCAGGCCCGGGTGCGCTCGCGGGTGTACTGCGCCGCGCGCTCGAGCGCTCCCTGCGCGATGCCGAGGTAGAACTCGGCGAAGACCTGCTGGATGACGGGCACGTTGAGGGTGTTGTAGACGAGCGGACGGTAGACCTTGTCGACGAAGCCGGCCGCCGCCGCCCACGGCACGCGGACGCCGCGGATCTCGACGGAGCCGGACTCGGTGAGCCGCTGGCCGAGGCTGTCCCAGTCGCGGCCGAAGACGATCCCCTCCTGAGCGGTGGGGACGATCGCGAAGAGGTGGGTGTCCGTCCCCTCGAGCACCCCCTCGAGCACGGTCAGGTCGCTGACCACGCCGCCGGTCGAGAACGACTTGCGGCCGGTGAAGACCAGCTCGTCGCCCTCCTCCCGCACGGTGAGGTCGGAGTCGCGCGGGTTCACCGCGCCTCCGTAGAGGAGGTCCCCCTCGGTCGCGAGCTGCTCGACCGCGATGATCTGCTCGGGGGTCCCCACGAGGCGGGCCGCCCAGGCCCAGAGGTAGTGGTAGCCGAGCAGCTGGCCGATCGAGCCGTCGCCGCGCGCGACGGTGCGGACGACGCGGAGGGCGGTGGTCCACTCCTGGGCACCGCCGCCGTGCTCGGCGGGCCCGAGCAGCGTGACGAGGCCGGCCGCCTTGAGCAGGGCGACCTCGGCGAAGGGGGCGGCGCCGGCGCGGTCGCGCTCGAGGGCGTCGGTCGCGAGCACGGCGGCGACCTCCTCGGCGCGGACGAGCCAGGCGTCAGGGGAGTCGGGCCGGGGTGCGGCCGACCAGTGCTCGGCGGCGGCGCCGATCGTCGTCGCGGCGTCGGCGCCGGCGGTCGTGGGTGCGGTGGTGGTCACGGTGTCCTCGTCTCGTCGGGGGGCGGTGTGCAGCGACTGTGCCAGGGGCTAGGTGTCCGGAGCGAGGCGCGTGTCGCCCCGTGTCCGCGTGTGTCCGCGGATGACCGGCGGGCGCCTCTGCACGATTTTGACAATCGTTATCAATAGCCGTTAGCGTGGGGGCACCCGCCCGGCCCCTGACCCAGATCGGCTCACCGTGAAGACCCGCCTCCTCGCCCTCACCGCCCTCCTCGGCGGCACCGCGCTCCTCCTGAGCGGCTGCTCCGGAGCGGGCAGCGCCTCCGACAGCTCCTCCGCCGCCGCCGCGGGCGGGCCCGTGAAGGTCGTCGCGTCGACGAACGTCTACGGCGACCTCGTCTCGAGCATCGGCGGCGACCTGGTCGAGGTGACCAGCATCATCGACAGCCCGGACAAGGACCCGCACGAGTACGAGGCCACCGCCCGCGACCAGCTCGCCGTGTCCGGCGCGACCCTCGTGATCGAGAACGGCGGCGGCTACGACCACTTCCTCGACACCATGATCAGCGCGGCCGGCACCGAGGCCCCCGTCATCACGGCCACCGTGATCGCCGGCCTGGAGGACGTCCACGACCACGCGGAGGAGGAGGAGGAGGAGTCGGAGGGCGGGCACGAGCACGCGGAGTTCAACGAGCACGTCTGGTACGACCTCTCGGTGATGAAGGAGGTCGCGGGGCGGATCGGCGACGAGCTCGCCGCGCTCGACCCCGACAACGCCTCCGCCTACTCCGCCAATCTCGCCACCCTCGACGAGGGGCTCGACGCCCTGATCGCCCGCGAGGGCGAGCTGAAGGGCACGCTCTCCGGCCGCTCCATCGCGATCACCGAGCCCGTCCCGCTGTACATGACCGATGCGCTCGGCCTGACCGACGCGACTCCCGAGGCCTTCAGCGAGGCGGTCGAGGAGGGCACCGACGTCCCCGCGACCACGCTCCAGGAGACGCTGGCGCTGTTCTCCGGCGAGGCCGTCGACGCGTTGATCTACAACGAGCAGACCGAGGGCGCGCAGACGGACGCGGTGCTCGACGCCGCGAAAGCCGCCGGGATCCCGGCCGTCCCCGTCACCGAGACGCTGCCCGAGGGCGACGACTACACCGGCTGGATGACCGCCAACCTCGACGCGATCGAGGGAGCCCTCTCCCAGTGAGCCACGACTCCCCGACCAGGCCCGTCTCCCCGGAGGCGGGCCCTTCGGCGTCCGTGCTGCGGCTGCGCGGCGCCGGCCTCCGCTTCGGCGACCGCGAGCTGTGGAGCGGCGTCGACCTCGACGTGCGCGCCGGCGAGTTCGTCGCGGTGCTCGGCGCGAACGGCTCCGGCAAGACGAGCCTCCTGCGCGCGGTGCTCGGCCAGCAGCAGCTGAGCGCGGGGGAGCTGCAGGTGCTCGGCGAGCCCGTGCACCGCGGCAACCGGCGCATCGGCTACATCCCGCAGCAGAAGCTCGCCGACGAGGGCACTCCGCTGCGCGCCCGCGATCTGCTCGGGCTCGGGATCGACGGCCACCGGTTCGGCCTGCCCCTGCCCTCCCGCTCCCGGCGCGCGGCCGTCGACGCGCTGCTCGAGGCCGTCGGCGCCACCGCCTTCGCCGACGCCCCCATCGGCAGCCTGTCCGGCGGCGAGCAGCAGCGCGTCCGCGTCGGCCAGGCGCTCGCGGGCGACCCGGCGCTCCTGCTCTGCGACGAGCCGCTGATCGCGCTCGACCTCGCCCACCAGCGAGCGGTCAGCGAGCTGATCGACCGGCACCGCCGCGAGCGGAACCTCGGCGTCCTCTTCGTCACGCACGACGTGAATCCGGTGCTCGGCATGGTGGACCGCGTGCTCTACCTCGCCGGCGGGCGGTTCCGGATCGGCACCCCCGACGAGGTCCTGCGCTCGGAGGTGCTCAGCGAGCTCTACGACGCACCCGTCGACGTGATCCGCGCCCGGGGCCGGGTCATCGTGGTCGGCGCCCCCGACCACTCGCACGTGCACGAGCAGGAGGAGGGGCAGTCGTGACGGACGTCTGGTCGCAGATCTTCGACTTCTCGGACTACGGAGCGCTGCTGTCGCTCCTGATGAACTCGGTGATCGCCGGCGCGGTCCTCGGAGTGGTCGGCGGGCTCATCGGCGTCTTCGTGATGTCGCGCGACATGGCCTTCGCGGTCCACGGCATCAGCGAGCTCTCGTTCGCGGGGGCGTCCGCGGGGCTGCTGCTGGGCGTCGGCGTCGTCGAGGGATCGATCGTCGGCTCGCTGATCGCGGCGGTCCTGATCGGCGTGCTCGGCTCGCGCGCCCGCGACCGCAACTCGATCATCGCGGTGCTGATGCCCTTCGGACTCGGCATCGGCATCCTCTGCCTGGCCCTCTACCCGGGCCGCAGCGCGAACAAGTTCGGCCTGCTCACCGGGCAGATCGTCGCGGTCGACGACCCGCAGCTCGGGTGGCTGATCGGCATCTCGGTGGTCGTCCTCGCCGGTCTCGCGCTGATCTGGCGCCCCCTCACCTTCGCGAGCGTCGACGCCGACGTGGCGGCCGCGCGCGGCATCCCCACCCGGGCGCTCTCGATCGCGTTCATGCTCCTGCTCGGCCTCGCGGTCGCCGTCTCGGTGCAGATCGTCGGCTCGCTGCTCGTGCTCGCGATCCTGGTGACGCCGGCGGCCGCGGCACTGCGCCTCTCCGCCTCGCCGGTGGTCGTGCCGCTGCTGAGCGTGCTCTTCGCCGTCGGCGCGCTGGTGGGCGGCATCCTGCTCGCGCTGGGCGGATCGATCCCGATCAGCCCCTACGTGACGACGATCTCGTTCGCGATCTACGCGGTCTGCCGGATCATCGGCCGCAAGGGCGTCCGGCGCTCCCGGCTGGCCGTCGGCGGGGGGCGGTAGCGTGGCCCGGGTCGTGCGGAGTGGAGGTGGTCCAGTGGTCAAGCGCAACACGTGGCAGCGCGAGGCGGTGCGCGAGGCCCTCGGGCGTCGCGAGGACTTCGTCAGCGCCCAGGGCCTGCACAGTGCGCTGCACGCCTCCGGCTCGCCGATCGGGCTCGCGACGGTCTACCGTGCGCTCTCGGACCTGGCCGTGGAGGGCGAGGCCGATTCGCTGCAGTCGCCCGAGGGCGAGAGCCTCTACCGCGCCTGCACGCCGGGGACGCACCACCACCATCTGATCTGCCGCCGCTGCGGGCTGACGGTCGAGATCGCGGCCGACGAGGTCGAGGAGTGGGCGCGCTCGGTCGCGTCGCAGAACGGATTCACGGACGCGCACCACGTCGTGGACGTCTTCGGGCTCTGCGCGGCCTGCACCGCGGGGCTCGCCGAGGCCTGAGGGTGGTCCGGCCGGGAGCCCGTCCGTGGGCGACCCTGGCCCGGCGTTCGGCTCAGGCCGGAAGGAACACGCCGATCGACCGGTCCTTCACCACGGAGCCGGCGGGCAGCACCCGCCCGCTCATCGCGAGGTAGACGCCCGGCGGCAGCAGCTGCACGGCGGCCACCGCGGTGCCGAGGTTGAACGCGGCATCGCTGTCGAGCATCCGTGCGGGCTGCATCGCGCCGGTGAGGACGACCACCCGATCGCGGACGACGCCGAGGGCCTCGGCCGTCGCGGTCATCGTGTCGGTGCCGTGGGTGAGGACGATCCGGTCCTCCTCGGCGGCGAGCACCCGCTCGCGGATGAGGGCCCGATCGGCGTCGTCGAGCTCGAGGCTGTCCTTGGCGAGGACCTCCTCGACGCGGAACTCGAGCGTGGTGAGCACCGGGGCGAGCAGGCGCGGCACCATCGGGGCGCCGATCTCGAGCTCGCCCGCGAGCGAGTACTCCTTGTCGACGGTGCCACCGGTGGTGAGGACGAGGATGCGGTCAGTCACGCGATCAGACTAGGCGCCGCCTCCGACACCGGCACGTTCGTGCGCAGTGGCCGCGCCACGTCGGCGGCGGCGGCCCGCATCGGGAACGATGGAGCGCATGACATCCTCCTCCCCCTCCCTCCTCCGCACCGGCGCCAAGGTGCTCCTCGGCTCCGCCCTCCTCTTCGCGGGGGTGAGCCACCTCACCCGCAAGCGGGAGGAGTTCCAGGCGCAGGTGCCCGAGTGGGTGCCGCTGGACAAGGACGCGGTCGTGCTCGCCTCGGGCGTGGTCGAGATCGGCCTGGGCGCCTCGCTGGTGCTCGCGCGCCGACGGGCGCCGCTGGTCGGAGCCGCGGCCGCCGCCTTCTTCACCGCGATCTTCCCGGGCAACGTCTCGCAGTGGGTGACGCGGACGAGCGCCTTCGGCCTCGACACCGACCGCAAGCGCGCCGTGCGCCTCGCGTTCCAGCCGCTGCTGGTGGCGTGGGCGCTCTGGTCGACCCGTCGTCCGCGGGGCTGATCCCACTCATCGGATCCCGCTCGCCGGGCGGCACGACGCCGGCCGTGAGCGCGTGCCGCCCGCCGCCCGCCTCGGAGCATCCCCCTCAGCCGCCGCCCTGCTGCGCCTCGGCCAGCAGCGGCGCGAGCAGCTCCTCGATCCGGCGCCGCGCCCCCTCGGCGTCGCCTGCGGCGATCGCCTCGACCAGCTCGGCGTGCTGCCGGGCGTGCACGTCCTCCTCGCCGACGACGTCCTCCTCCAGCACCGACTCGAACATGCCGGTGAGGCCGTCGTAGAGCTCGACGAACAGGTCGTTGTGGGTCGCGACGACGACGGCCCGGTGCAGCGCGGTGTCCGCGGCGATCCGCTCGGCGAGCTCCGGCGCCTCCCACGAGCGGGCCCGGCGGGCCAGCAGGGCGCGGAGGGAGGCGACGTCCTCCCCGGTGCGGCGCTCGGCCGCCAGCGCGGCCGTCGCCCCGTCGATCGCGAACCGCAGCTCGAGGCCCTCCCGGCGGGCGGCGCTCGGGATGCGGCGGCGCAGCGATTCGGCGAGCTGCGAGCGCGCGGTGACGAACGTGCCGCGCCCCTGCTCCCGCCGCACGAGGCCCGCCTGCACGAGGGCCTGGACGGCCTCGCGGACGGAGTTGCGTCCGGCGCCGGTCCAGCGGGCGAGCTCGGCCTCCACCGGGATCCGCTCGCCGACGGCCCAGCGGCCGGAGCGGATCTCCTCGTGGAACAGCGCCGTGACGTGGTCGATCACGCTCTCGCGCTGGAACGGCGCCGCGGGGCTAGACTCGCCAGGATTCATCCCATCATCCTATCTCTCGGGGACTCCATGACCGCAGCACCGACGCTCCGCGCCACCGCCCTCCTGGCCCTCGCCGCCATCGCGATCACCGCGCTGAACCTCCGCACCGCCGTCACTGGCTTCAGCCCGCTGCTCGACACGATCGGCGCCGATCTCGGCTTCGGGCCCTCGCTCTACGGGGCGCTGGGGACGATCGTCACCGCCTCCTTCGCCGTCTTCGGCTTCGTCGCCGCGGCCGTCTCGCGCCGGATCGGCCTGGAGCGCACGCTCGCGATCGCGACGCTGGTGACCACACTGGGCATCGCCCTCCGCGCGCTCAGCCCGAGCCCGGTCGCTCTGGTGCTCTCGACCGTCGTCGCCTTCGCGGGCGTGGGCACCACGAACGTGCTCATCGTGCCGATCGTGAAGCGGTACTTCGCCGAGCGGATCAAGACGGTCAGCTCGCTCTACCTGGCGCTGCTGCAGGTGGGCCAGTTCGTCGCTCCGCTGGTCGCGGTGCCGCTGGCCTCGACGGCGGGGTGGCGCTGGGCGATCGGGATCTGGGCCGTGATGACGGCCGCGGCCTGCCTGCTCTGGGCGGCGCTCGCGGCCCGCGGAGGAGGCGGGGCGGCTCCGGCCGCCGCCGGCGGCCGCGTGGACGGGGCGTGGCGCACGCCGCTGCTCTGGGCGATGGTGCTGATGCTCGGGATGACCGGTCTGCACACCTACGGGATCATCACCTGGCTGCCGACGATCCTCGTCGACGCGGGCGCGGATCCGGCGCAGGGCGGGGCGCTGCTGGCGCTGTTCTCGGTGTTCGGCCTCGCCGCCGCCTTCGTGGTGCCGCCGCTGACTCTGGGGATGCGCAACCCGGTCGTGGTCGTGGTGGTGTGCTGCGTGCTGCTCGCCGTCGGCTACGCGGGCCTCGTCGTCGCTCCGCTGGAGGGTGCCGTGGCGTGGGTGGTCTGCCTCGGGCTCGGCGTCAGCACGTTCCCGATGACGCTGACGCTCGTGAACGCGCGGACGCGGACGACCACCGGCTCCTCGACCCTCTCCGGCGCCACGCAGGGGCTCGGCTACGGGCTCGCCTGCCTCGGTCCGCTGCTGATCGGCGTGCTCTACGAGGCGCAGGGGGACTGGAGCGGCGCGTACGCGCTGCTGTTCGCCGGAGTGGCGGTGCTGCTGGTCAGCGGGATCGTCGCGTGCCGTCCGCGGTTCCTCGAGGACGAGGCGGCGCTCCGCCGGGCCTGAGCGGCGGCGCTCAGCGCGACGCGGCCGGAGCGAGCGCGGAGACGATCCGCCCCAGCCCGAAGCGCCAGGCGCTCTCCACGTCGCCGCCGAGGGTGAAGGCGCCGGTGATCTCCATCCCGATGAACCCCGTCGCCCAGGCGGTCAGCGTGCGCGCCGCCTCGAGGGCGTCCTCCTCGCCCGCCAGCTGCGCGGTGAGGTCCAGCAGGCGGGCGCTCGCCGCGTCGCGGTACTCCTGGGCGGCGACGGGCGTGCCGGGAGCGGGGGCCATCACGAGGAGGAACGCGGCCGGCCGCTCGTGGCCGAAGACGCGGAGGCGGTCGGCGAGCGCGGCGGCGTCCGGGGCGTCGGCGAGGCGGTCGGCGAGCACGGTCAGGGCGTCCGCGGCGACGAGGCGGATCAGCGTCTCGCGCCCCTCGACGCGCTTGTAGAGGGAGGGGGCGCGGACTCCGACGCTCTGCGCGACGGCCTGCATCGTGACCCCGGCGAGCCCGTCGCGCTCGAGGAGCTCGCCGGCGGCGCGCACGATCGCCTCGAGGGAGGTGCGGTCGGGAGTGGGCATGGGCTGAGTATAGCTATTGACAGTAGCCATGATGGCTAACTAGCGTAGCCATCATGGAACTCGGACCCCACCTGCGACGCATCGGCACCGACATCGTCGCCGTCCACCTCGTCCACACCGACGAGGGCGTCACGCTCATCGACGCCGGCCTGCCCGGTCTCTGGCCGGAGCTCCTGGCCGAGCTGCGCGCGATGGGCCGCACCCTCGACGACGTGCGCGGCGTCGTGCTGACCCACGGCGACTCCGACCACGTGGGCTTCGCCGAGCGCCTGCGCCGCGATCACGGCGTGCCGGTCCACGTGCACGCCGCCGACGCCGAGCGGGCGAAGGGCGGGGCGAAGCCGAGGACCGCGACACCGCGGCTGCGCGTCCTGCCGCTCCTCGGCTTCGCGGCCTACGCGCTGCGGAAGGGCATCGCGACGGTCCCGCCGCTCACCGAGGTCGTCGAGGTGCACGACGGGCAGACGCTCGACCTGCCGGGCGCTCCTCGCGTGATCGCGCTCCCGGGTCACTCCCCGGGGAGCATCGCCGTGCACGTGCCGCTGGCCGACGCGGTCTTCGTCGGCGACGGGCTGACCACCCGCCACGTGCTCACCGGCCGCACGGGTCCGCAGCCCGCGCCCTTCACCGACGAGCCGGAGCAGGCGCTCGCGTCGCTCCGGGCGCTCCTGCCCACCGGGGCGCGCTGGGTGGTGCCGGGCCACGGAGCGCCGTGGAGCGGCGGGATCGAGGCGGCGGTCCGGCTGGTCGAGAGCGCCTGAGGCCCGGAGCCGCTCAGGAGGCGGGGACGAGCTTCCAGCGGTCGGCGAGGATCTCGAGGCCCTTGTCGAAGGTCGCCGACCACGCCGTGACGTCGTGGGCGCTGTCCGGCACCTCGAGGTAGGTGGCGCTCATGCCGGCGGCGACGGCCGCGGCGTAGACGGTCTTCGCTCCGGGGAGGAACGAGGTGTCCTCGGCGCCGACTCCGAAGATCGCGACGGTGCCGGTGTAGGGGGCGTTCGCCGCGAGGACGTTCACCGGCTTCGCGGCCTCGTAGGCGGCCTGGTCGCCGCCGAACCCCTGCGCGACCGTCGCCGCCTCGCTGCCGAGGGTCGGCGCGAGCTCGCCCGAGGCGTCGACGATGTTGCCGAAGAGCGACGGGTGGCCGGCGCCGAGCTGGATCGAGCAGGTCCCGCCCTGCGAGAGGCCGCCGATCGCCCAGTGCTGCGCGTCGCCGAGCACCGGCAGGTTGGCGCGGATCCAGTTCGGGACGTCGACGGTGAGGTAGGTGGCCGACTTCCCGAGCGGCGAGTCGACGCACATCGGGTTCTTGTCCGGATCGCCCAGCTGGTCGGGCGACACGACGATCGGCGCGAGGCCGGCGTGCGCGGCGGCGTAGGCGTCGAGGGTCTGCTGGAACTTCTCGGTCGAGAGCGGATCGGAGGGCGACCCCGGCTGCCCCGAGAGCATGATCATCACCGGCAGCAGCGGCGGGGTCGCGGTGAGGGCCGCGGGCGGGAGGTAGACCACGGCGTCGCGGGCCGGGAAGCCCGACGCGGTGGCGGGGATGGCGACCGTCGAGACCGAGCCGACGGCGGGCATCCCGGCCGGGGCCGTCCAGGTCGCGAGGTCCGAGTGCGGTCCGTCCGCGGCGGCGACCGGCACGGAGGAGTCGGAGTACGCGCTGATCCCGAGCGCGCTGCGCACCGTGGGGTACTGGCCGAAGTCGATGTTGACGGTCATCGCGGCCGCCGCGACGACGAGCACTCCGGCCGCGAGCGATGCGAGAACCCCCCGCGCGCGGCGGCGGGCGATCGCGTGCCCGAGGACGACCAGGGCGACGCCCAATCCGCCGATCCCGAGGCCGATCGCGACCCGGGTGACCGGCGTGAAGTCGACGCCGAACGGGCCGTCGGGCCCGTCGACGAGGGCGGCCAGGGCGGCGCCGCCGATCAGGCCCAGGAGGAGGACCGCGACGGCGATCCCGCCGCGTCGGGAGCGCCCGCGGCGGGGAGCGCGGACGTGGGCGGCGAGCAGGAGGAGGAGCGCTCCGATCGCGAGCACGTAGACGGCGACGACGAGGGGGCCGGAGACGAGGCTCAGGTCGAGGAGAGAGGTCATGCGTCGATCCGGTCGGAGGGTGCTCGGGCGGGCGTCAGTCTGGCGGCGGTCTCTGGAGGAGAGCCGGGAGCTGTCGGGAGCGATTCTCCTCCCCGGGCGCGGATCCACCGAGCTCTCCACCGATCGGGCGCAACCCCGCGCGCCGCGCCGCCGCTCCCGCCTAGCGTGGGACTCCCGACGCACACCGCGCCCTCACGAAGGAGCCCGCACCATGACGCAGCAACCCCGCCTCGAGATCTCCTCCCGCGAGGCCCGCGCATGAGCCGCGGAGTCGCCGTCGTCACGGGCGGCACGGCGGGGCTCGGACGCGCCACGGTCCGCGAGCTCGCCTCCCGCGGCTGGGACGTCGCCGTGCTGGCGCGCGGCGAGGACGGACTGGCGGCCACGGTGGCCGAGATCGAGCAGAAGGGCCGGCGCGGGCTGGGCATCCCGACCGACGTGGCCGACCGCGAGGCCGTCGAGTCGGCGGCCGACCGGGTCGAGGCCGAGCTCGGCCCGATCGAGCTGTGGGTCAACGACGCGATGGTCGGCGTCTTCGGCGAGTTCCTCTCGACCGAGCCCGCCGACTTCGAGCGCGCCGTGGGCGTCAACTTCTTCGGCTTCGTCAACGGCACCCGCGCAGCCCTCTCCCGGATGACCCCGCGCGACCGCGGGCACGTCATCCAGGTCGGCTCCGCCCTCGCGCACCGGGGCATCCCGCTGCAGGCCGCGTACTGCGCCTCCAAGTTCGGCGCCCGAGGCTTCACCGAGGCCGTCACCGCGGAGCTGCTGCACGCGAAGAGCCGCGTGCGCCTGTCCGAGGTCGACATGCCGGCGCTCAACACCATCCAGTTCAACTGGGTGAAGTCGCAGCTGCCGCACCACCCGCAGCCCGTGCCGCCGATCTACGAGCCCGAGGTGGGCGCGATCGCGATCGCCGACGTGGCCGACAAGCCGCGCCGCCGCACCTGGGTCGGCGAGCCGACCGCGGGCACCATCCTCGGCGACCGCTTCGCCGGGCGCTTCATGGACTGGTACCTCGCCCGCAACGCCTTCGACGGTCAGCAGGCCCCCGACAAGACGGAGCCGATGCTCCCGAACAACGTGTATGAGCCGGTCCCCGGCGATCACGGCGCCCGCGGCCTCTTCAGCGACCGCGCGCACACCATGACGCCCCAGATCTGGATGATCCGCCACCGCGCCCTGAGCTACGCGGGGGCCGCCGCGGCCCTCGCCGCCGGCGCCGCGGGCGTCGTCTCGGCCCTGCGGAGGAAGTGACCGTGGTCGACGCCGTCGTCATCGGGGCGGGGCCCAACGGCCTCGCCGCCGCGGTCACGCTCGCGCGGGCCGGGCTCTCGGTCACCGTGCTCGAGCGCAACGAGACGATCGGCGGCGGCGCGCGCACGGCGGAGCTGACGCTGCCCGGCTTCCACCACGACGTCTGCTCGGCGGTGCACCCGATGGCCCTCGCGTCCGGCTTCTTCCGCGCCTTCGGGCTCGACCGGCGCATCGAGCTGGTCGTCCCCGAGATCTCGTACGCGCATCCGCTCGACGGCGGCCGCGCGGGCATCGCCTACCGCGACCTCGACCGCACGGTCGAGGCGCTGGGGCGCGACGGAGCGGCGTGGCGCGCCCTGATGGGACCTCTCTCCGAGCGGGCCGACCGCGTCGCGGGCTTCACCAACGACGCGCTGCTGCGGATCCCGACGGACCCGAGCGTGCTGATCCGCTTCGGACTGCGGGTGCTCGAGCAGGGCACCCCGGTGTGGAACCTGCGCTTCCGCGAGGACGTCGCACCGGCGATGTTCTCCGGGGTCGCCGCGCACTCGATCCGCCCGATGCCGAGCCCGTCGACGGCCGCGGCCGCCCTGGCGCTCGGCGCCTACGCCCACGCGCGCGGCTGGCCGGTGCCGATCGGAGGCAGCCAGTCGATCGTCGACGCGCTCGCCGACGACCTCCGGGCGCACGGCGGCACCATCGAGACCGGCGTCGAGGTGACCTCGCTCTCGGAGCTGCCCCCGGCCCGCGCCGTGCTCGTCGACGGCACGCCGACGGCGCTGCTCGCGATGGCGGGGGACCGGCTGCCCCCGGCGTACGCGGCGGCACTTCAGCGCTTCCGCTACGGCAACGGCGTGGCCAAGGTCGACTTCGCCCTCGACGGGCCGGTGCCGTGGACGAACCCGGAGCTCGCCGGCGCGGGCACGCTGCACGTCGGAGGCAGCCGCGCCGAGATCGCGGCCGCCGAGCGCGACGTGAAGCGCGGCCGGCACAGCCGCAGCCCCTACGTGCTGGTGGCGCAGCCCTCGATCGTCGATCCGACCCGGGCGCCCGAGGGCAAGCACGTCCTCTGGGCGTACACGCACGTCCCCCGGTACTCGCCCGCCGACCAGCAGGAGGCGATCACCGCCCAGATCGAGCGCTTCGCCCCCGGGTTCCGCGACCGCGTGATCGGCGCCTCCTCGATGACCGCCCGCGACATGCAGGCCTACAACCCGAACTACCTGGGCGGGGACATCGCCGCCGGAGCCGCGAGCGTCGCGCAGCTGCTCTCGCGCCCGGTCCCCACGACCGACCCGTGGCGGACGCCCGCGAAGGGGCTCTACCTCTGCTCCTCGTCCACCCCGCCCGGGCCGGGCGTGCACGGCATGGCCGGCTGGCACGCCGCCCGCAGCGCGCTGCGGCACGAGTTCGGGGTGCGCGAGTCGCCCGACCTGTCGCCGGAGGCGCACCCGGCCTGAGCCGCCGCCGATGCGCTGCGCCCGTCGCCGCCCCCGGCCTGCCAGGCTGAGGGACGGCGCCGCCACGCGCCCCACCACCACTCGAAGGAGTCCGCGATGTCCCGCACCACCCGCGTCGTCCACTGCCCGCCCGAGTCCGTCTTCGCGGTGCTCGCCTCCGGCTGGCTGTTCCCGAGCTGGGTCGTAGGCGCGTCGCGGATGCGGAAGGTCGACGCCGACTTCCCGCACGTGGGCTCGCAGCTGCACCACTCCTTCGGCCTCTGGCCGCTCGTGATCGACGACCGCACCACGGTCCTCGAGTGGGACCCGCCGCGCCGGATGGTCATCCAGGCCGCCGGCTGGCCGCTCGGCGAGGCCCGGGTGCGCGTCGAGGTCGAACCGCACGCGCGCGGCGCGAAGGTGCGGATGCACGAGGCGCCCGTGAAGGGCCCGGGCACGCTCGTCCCGAAGCCGCTGATGCACTCGTTCCTCTGGATCCGCAACCGCGAGGCCGTGCGCCGGCTCGCCCACATGGCCGAGGCGGGAGCCGCGGGCCGCACGCTTGCGCCCGCCTCGCTCCCCTCGCCCGCCGACCGTGCCGGGATCGACCGGCCGAAGCACGTCTGGGCGCGCCTGACCGGAGCGATCGGGTCGATCGCGGTCGGGACGCTCGTGGTCCGCGGCGTCCTCGCGGCCGTGCGGCGCGCCCGGAGCTGACGGGCCCGGACCCGACGGCGCCCGGAGTCGGCGGCGCCCCGGAGACGACGGCGCCCGGGTCGGACGCCGCTCGGCTCGGACGCCGCCCGAGTCAGACGATCCGCTCGACCAGCCGCACGTGCTGCACCGCGACGCGCTTCGGCTCGCCCGCGAAGGCGGCGTCGCGCTCGGGCGAGGCCAGGTACGCCCGCTCGACCTCGGCGAACGCGTCGGCGTCGCCGGCCGTGCTGACCGCCCAGACGAACTCGTTCACCTCGCGGTCGGCGTAGGCGAACTCGATCCGGAAGCCGTGGGCCTCGCGCGCCGGCACGATCCGCTCGGGGAACCAGGCGAGGAAGTCGTCCATCACCCCGTCCATCAGCTCGTAGCGTCGGAGTTGGATCGTCCTGGTCTCGGCTGCAGCGCTCATGCTGCGACGGTACCCGCCCGGCGGCCGCGCCGTCGCCGCGCTACGCTCGCCGCCGACAGCCCCACGACGAGGAGGACAGCACGGACCCCCGCCACCGCTCCCTCGCGCTGCTCGTCGCCGGCTGCTTCTTCATGGAGAACCTCGATGCCACGATCGTGACGACCGCCGCGCCCGCGATCGCCGCCGACCTGGGCGTCGACTCCGCCGCGGTCTCGATCACCGTCACCGCGTTCCTCCTCACCGTCGCCGTCCTCATCCCGGCCTCGGGCTGGCTCAGCGAGCGCTTCGGCGTGCGCCGCGTCTTCACCAGCGCGATCGCCGTCTTCACCCTCGCCTCCCTGCTCTGCGCGCTCAGCCCCACGCTGCCGCTTCTGGTCGGCGCCCGGGTCCTGCAGGGCGTCGGCGGCGCGCTGATGGTGCCGGTCGGCCGGCTCGCGGTGCTGCGGGCGACTCCGCGGGAGGGGATCATCCACGCCATCGCGATCCTGGTCTGGCCGGGACTGGTCGCCCCCGTGATCGCGCCGTTCCTCGGCGGGCTGCTCACGACCGTCGCCTCCTGGCACTGGATCTTCCTGATCAACCTGCCCCTCGGGGTCGTCGCGTTCGCCATCGCGCGCCGGATCGTCCCCGCCACCGCCGAGAGCGCGCCGCCCCCGCTCGACGTCACGGGGCTGGTGCTCGTCGCGGTCGGGCTCGGCGCGCTGGTCGGAGCGGCGGGGCTCCTCACCGGCTCCGAGCTCGACGGGCGGGCGGTGGCGCCGCTGCTCGTCGGCGCGGTCGTGACGGCGCTCGCCGTGCGGCACCTGCGCCGCGCCGAGCATCCGCTCGTGCGGCTCGACGCCTTCCGCTTCCGCACCTTCCGGGTCGCCAACGCGAGCGGATCGCTCTACCGGGCGACCGTGAACGCGGTGCCGTTCCTGCTCCCGCTGCTGTTCCAGGACGCGTTCGGCTGGAGCCCGGTGCAGGCCGGCTCCGTGGTGCTGGCGCTCTTCGCCGGCAACCTGGCGATCAAGCCGGCCACGACTCCGCTGCTGCGGCGCCTCGGCTTCCGCGGGGTGCTGGTCGCGGCGAGCGCGGTCGGGGCGGCGTGCATGGCGGCGATGGCGTTCCTCGAGCCGGCGACTCCGGTGGCGCTCGTGGTCGCGCTGCTGGTGCTGAGCGGAGTGGCCCGCTCGGCGGGCTTCACGGCCTACAACACCGTCACGTTCGCCGAGGTCCCGCAGGAGGGGATGTCGGGCGCGAACACCCTCAACGCCACCACGCAGCAGATCGCGGCCGGCCTCGGAGTCGCGGTGGGCGCGGTGGCGCTCGCCGTCGGCACCGCGATCGGGCCCGGCCTCGTCCCGTACCGCGTCGCCTTCCTCGCCCTCGCGGTGCTGACCCTCGTGCCGCTCGCCGCCGCCGCCCGGCTCCCGCGCGACTCCGGGAGCGCCCTCACCGCCTGACCCGCGCGGGCGTCAGGCGAGGCCGAGCGCGATGCCGTCGAGGATGTCGTGCGCGGTCGAGTGGACCCGGTCGACGCCCGGCGACGCCTCGTGGACCGCGCGGAGGACCTCGCCCCAGACCAGCGCGCCGGCCGCCAGCACGTCCTCGCGCCCCGGGCGGACCCAGGGGAGGGCCGCCGTCCCCTCCGGAGACAGCGCGGCGAGCTCGTCGCAGGCGGCGAGGACGTCGGAGAGGGGGAGGGACGTCTCGAGCGCGGCGCGGTCGGTGGTGCGGAGGACGTGCGCGGTGATCGTGAGCACGGTCGCGGCGACGCCGACGACGCTCCGGGCCTGCGAGAGGTCGACGGAGGAGGCGGCCAGCGCGGCGCCCACGTCCGCCCGCATCGCCGCGCGCTCGCCCTCCGTCGGTGCGGCGGCCCGGCGGTGGCGCTCGGTCAGGCGGACGCTGCCGACGTCCATCGAGTGCGCCTGCTCCGGCTCCGCTCCGCCGAGCACGAGCTCGGTCGAGCCGCCGCCGAGGTCGACGACCAGCACGGGCCGGGCGGAGTCGACGGCCGAGACCGCGCCGCGGAAGGAGAGCCGCGCCTCCTCCTCGCCGGAGATCGTCTCCGGGGTGACGCCGAGGATCCGCTCGACGGCGGCGAGGAAGTCCTCGCGGTCGGCCGCGTCGCGGGTGGCCGAGGTGGCGACGAAGCGGAGGTGCTCGGCGCCGGCCTCCTGCGCGGCGGCCGCGTACTCGCGGGTGACGGCGAGGGTCCGCTCGAGCGCGGCCGGGTCGAAGCGGCCGGTGCGGTCGACCCCGCGGCCCAGCCGCACGAGCTCGGTGCGGCGCTGGATGTCCCGGAGGCGGCCGCCCTCCACGTCGGCGATCAGCAGGCGGAGGGAGTTGGTGCCGCAGTCGAGCGCCGCGACGCGCGTGGGGGAGGACATCCGCCCATTCTGCCCGCGAGGCCCGGGCCGGAGGCGGGCGATAGCCTGGGGGAAAGACGAAGGAGCCGCCCGTGCACGAACACCACGTCCGCGTCCACCGCAGCGACGAGGAGCTCCCGCGACACGGGCAGCTCGCCCACGCGCTCGCCGAGGTCGCCGCCGATCCGGTCGAGATCGACGACGAGGTCGCCGAGATGGTGGTCAACCGGGTCATCGACAACGCCGCCGTCGCCACCGCGTCGCTCCTGCGCCGCCCGGTCGTCGCCGCCCGCGCGCAGGCTCTCGCGCACCCCGCCTCCATCGGCGGCCAGGGCTCGGTCGTCCTCGGCGTCGACCCGGCCCGCCGGGTCTCGCCCGAGTGGGCGGCCTGGGCCAACGGAGTCGCCGTGCGCGAGCTCGACTACCACGACACGTTCCTGGCGGCCGAGTACTCGCACCCGGGCGACAACATCCCTCCGCTGATCGCCGTCGCCCAGCACGCGGGCATCGGCGGGGCGCAGCTCGTCCGCGGCATCGTCACCGGCTACGAGGTCCAGGTCGACCTGGTGCGCGCGATCAGCCTGCACCGGCACAAGATCGACCACGTCGCGCATCTCGGCCCCTCGGCCGCGGCCGGGATCGGCACGCTGCTCGGCCTCGACGTCGCGACGATCGAGCAGGCCGTCGCGCAGGCCCTGCACACGACGACCGCCACGCGGCAGTCGCGCAAGGGCGAGATCTCGAGCTGGAAGGCGTACGCGCCGGCCTTCGCGGGGAAGATGGCGATCGAGGCGGTCGACCGGGCTATGCGCGGCGAGACCAGCCCGTCGCCGATCTACGAGGGCGAGGACGGCGTCATCGCCTGGATGCTCGACGGCGCCGACGCGAGCTACGACGTCCCGCTGCCCGACCGCGGCGAGGCCAAGCGCGCGATCCTCGACACGTACACGAAGGAGCACTCGGCCGAGTACCAGGCGCAGGCGCTGATCGACCTCGCCCGCCGCCTGCACCGCACGCACCCCGAGGCCGCCGATCCCGAGCGCGTCGAGCGGATCGTCCTGCACACCTCGCACCACACGCACTTCGTGATCGGCTCGGGCGCGAACGACCCGCAGAAGTACGACCCGGCCGCGTCCCGCGAGACGCTGGACCACTCCGTGCCGTACATCTTCACGGTGGCGCTGCAGGACGGCGCCTGGCACCACGTGCACAGCTACGCCCCCGAGCGGGCCGCCCGCGCCGACACCATCGCGCTCTGGCACCGGGTCACGACGCAGGAGGACGCGGAGTGGACGCGCCGCTACCACTCCACCGATCCGGGCGAGAAGGCGTTCGGCGCGCGCGTCGAGATCCTGATGACGGACGGCACGACGATCGTCGACGAGATCGCGGTGGCGGACGCGCATCCGCTGGGCGCGCATCCGTTCAGCCGCGAGCAGTACGTGTCGAAGTTCCGCACGCTCGCCGCCGACGTGCTCGAGGAGTCCGAGATCGAGCGCTTCCTCGACCTCGCGCAGCGCCTGCCCGAGCTGACCCCGGAGGAGGTCGGCCGCCTCAGCGTGATCGCCGCTCCCGGCGTCCTCGCCTCGATCGAGCCCCCGCGCGGCCTGTTCTGATCCCTCCGCGGGAGGGTCGTCCGCACGCACGGTGACGCGCGCACGGACGGCCTCCCGCGGCGGGGAGCGCCGTCGTCAGGCGGTCTGCTCGGCGACCCAGTCCTGGATCTCGGCGATGAAGCGCCGGCGCGAGAAGACCCGGGTGCGAGCCCGGAAGGCGTCGACGTCGAGCGCGAGCGCACGCCGCAGCAGGTCGCTCCAGTCGGGATCGCCCTCGAGGTCGGCGATGACGCCCCCGCCGGCGAGGGACACGCTCTCGCGCACTCCGCCGATGTCGGTCCCGATGACCGGCGTCCCGCAGGCCATCGCCTCGACGGGCATGATCCCGAAGTCCTCGACGGCGGGGAAGACGTACACGAGCGCCTGCGCGTAGAGCGCGCGGATCAGCTGGTCGGAGGGCGAGATGACGAAGGTCACGTCGGCCCGGATCTCCTCGGCGTAGGCGCGGAGCCGCGCCTCCCAGGGGCCGTGCCCGGCGATGACGACCGGGAGCCCGGTGCGGGCTCCGGCGTCCATGACCTTCTCGAGGCGCTTGTAGGGGACGAACCGCGAGGCGCCCAGGATGAACGGCCGGGCGAGCGAGTCGAGGAGGCGCAGCTCGTCGTCGTCGAGCGGGGAGCGCCAGTCGGTGATCGTCGAGAGCAGCTCGGTGTTCACCGGCGGGTAGATGACCCGCGACGGCTGGTGCCACGCGTCGCGCACCCGCTGCCCGGTGAAGAGGCTGTTCACGGCGATGGAGGAGGCCTCGGCGGCGCGGAGGCGGTCGATCGGCTTGAGGAGCAGGCTCGCGGTGCGGGCGGCGAGGCTGCTGCCGCGGCCGTCGCGGTCGGGCTCCCAGATGTAGCGGGCCGGGGTGTGCGCGTAGACGAGCTTGCGGGTCGGTCCGCTGGTGCGGACGTGGTGGGCGAAGAGGTGCGAGCTGACCAGCACCCACTCGCGGGAGGCGCCGACCGGGAGCCGCCACGTGGGCAGCATCGCCGGCAGGGCGAGGACCTTGTGGCGGCGCAGCGGCGTGCGCGCCAGCCAGGACTCCGAGACGGGCCTGCCGACGACCTCGGCGCAGTCGCTCCAGAGGACGCGGACGTCGGCGTCGGCGAAGGCCTCGGTCATAGCCTCGAGCACGCGCTCGGCGCCTCCGCGGCGCTCGACCCACTCGTGCACGATCAGGCCGGAACCGACCGGCGGGACGGATCGGGAACGGGTGGTCGCGTCGATGACGGCAGTGATGATGGGCCCCTTCCCCCGGGCGTGCGGTGAGGATCGGGCGGCCATCCGGAGACGGGAGCGGCTCCGAATGCTTATCCGTCGTCGGTGACCGATCAGCAGTGCAGTAGAAGCTAACCGGCTCGTGGAGAAGGAATCGAAAGGCGAGTACGAGTCGTCGCAGAACGACGGGGAAAGGAGAGTCCGATAATCCGGATAAGCCGCGAGCGGAATGGCGAGGATCGTCTGGAATGCGTCGCGGAGGCGCTATTCCCTCGGAGATCACAACGATGGAGGAGAGTCGCGGAGAAGAAGAAGTCACTCTTTCAGTGACTCCGTGCCGGAAGGATCAGGAGACGCCGATGCGCTGCAGGGTCTGCCACCGCCACTGGTCGCGGACGCCCTCGCGGACGGTGCGCACCGCCCGCCAGCCCAGCTCCCGCTCGGCGCGCGCCGGGTCGGCCCAGCTCGCGGCGAGGTCGCCCGGCCGGCGCCCCACGGCCCGCCACCGGACCGTCTCCCCGCTCGCCCGCTCGACCTCGTCGATCAGCTCGAGGACGCTCGTCGGCGAGCCCGTGCCGAGGTTGTAGACCCGGTGCCCGGGCCGCGCGCGCTCGAGCGCCGCGACGTGCCCGGCCGCGAGATCGCAGACGTGGATGTAGTCGCGCAGCCCCGTGCCGTCGGGGGTCGGGTAGTCGTCGCCGAGGACGTCGACGCACCGGGAGGGGTCGCCCGCGGCCCGCGTCAGCACGGGCAGGAGGCTCCCCGGCGCCGTGGCCGGATCCTCGCCGATCCGCCCCGACGGGTGCGCGCCGATGGGATTGAAGTAGCGGAGGCTGACCCCGCGCAGGAGGGGATCGGCGCGCGCGGCGTCGCCGAGGATCTCCTCGATCACGCGCTTGGTCGCGCCGTAGGGGCTCGCCGCGCTGAGCCCGGCGGGGGAGTCCTCCCCGACCGGCATCGCGCCGCCCGGGCTGTAGACGGCCGCCGAGCTCGAGAACACGACGGTGCGGATCCCCGCCTCCGCTGCGACCGAGAACGCCGCGGTGGCGAGCCCGACGTTGACCGTCCAGTACTCGAGGGGCCGCCGCACCGAGTCGCCGACCGACTTGAGCCCGGCGAGCAGGACCAGGGCGTCGACCGGGCCGTGGGCGGCGAGGAAGCGGGTCAGTGCGGCCGTGTCGCGCGCGTCGGCGATCAGGCGGGGGACCACCGAGCCGGTCAGCTCCTCCACCGTGTCGAGGGTCCGCTCGCTCGCGTGCGAGAGGTCGTCCACGACCAGCACCTCGTGGCCGCTCTCGAGGAGCGCGACGGCGGTGTGGCTCCCGATGTAGCCCGCTCCGCCCACCAGAAGGACCCGCATGCGGGGGAGCCTAGATCGGCTCCCGCACGGCGTCGGCGCCGCTGCCGGGCCCGCGGGTCCGTCGATCCGCGCCGCCGTCACCCGTGCGCGGGACGCCCTCTGCCGCGGTCGTAGCCCGCGATCGCTGCGGACTCGACGGCGAGCGCGACCAGCTTCTCGCCGACCGGGCGGGGCACCACTCCGAGCGCGGCGTCCGCGAATCCCGCGACCAGTGCCGTCCGCCGCTCGCTCCCGCCGCGGGCCAGGAGGCGCACGGCCGCGTCCCACGCGCCGGCTGCGGGCACCGCCTCCCGCACCTGCTCGGGGTGCAGCCGCTCGAAGGTGCGGCGGGCCGCCCCCGAGAGGAACGCGCGCCGGCTGCGGACCGCCGCCGAGACGGAGGCGCCGTGGTGCAGGGCCTCGGCGCCGGGCTCGATCCGCACCGGCACTCCCAGGCGGTGCAGCCGGTAGCCCCAGTCGACGTCCTCCCAGCCGTACTCGCGGTAGTCGGTGCTGTAGCCGCCGACCCGGTCGTACGTCGCCCGCGTCACCGAGACGTTGCCGCCCCAGTAGCGCCAGGAGGCGTCGGGGCCCGCCGCGTAGGCGCCGCGGCGGAAGCGCTCGCCGGCGGGCCGGCCGTAGGCGCGGGAGTAGGCGGTGCCCGGATCGACGTCGGGGCAGAGGCCGACGACGCCGACGACCGCGTCCCGGTGGGCCCCGACGTGCGCGGCGGCCCAGCCCGGGCCGGGCTCGAGGTCGTCGTCGCAGCGGATCAGCACGTCGCCCCGCGCGGCGTCGAAGCCGGCGGTGAGCGCGGCGGAGCGCCCCCGGTTCTCGGGGAGCACGACGCGGCGCACGGGCACGGGGGAGGCGTCGAGGGCGCGCTCGCTGGCATCGACGACGCCGTCGAGGACCACGACCACGTCGAGGTCGCGGTGGGTCTGAGCCGCGAGGGCGGCGAGGAGGCGGGGCAGGCGGGCCGCACCCGCGTAGCTGGGGACGACGACGCTCGCGACGCTCATCGGGACTCCTCGCCGCGCGGGCTGCTCTCGACCAGGAGCAGCTCCTCCAGCCCGCTCAGCACGCGCGCCAGGTCGTCGGCGATGGCGCCGGGATCGGTGGCGTGGAGGCGGGCGAGCCGGTCGGCCAGGCCGGAGAAGTCCTGCGGCTCGTCGTCGAGCGCCCGCCAGGTCGCGGCCACGCTCTCGCGCAGCGCGTAGGGGCTGCCCATCGGGGAGACGTCCAGCGGGAGCACCAGGATGCGCCCGTTCAGATCGACGGAGGCCGTGTCCGGGCGGCGCCGCCAGAGAAGGAGCCGGGGGTCCTCTGCCATCTTCTCCGCGTCCTCTCCGCTGATCACCGCCAGTGCGAGTAGAAATCCGCCAGCGCCTCTTATCGCGACGCCTCTCTCGCTATGTTTGCCGCCGACGCGCCAAGGGGTGTACGTCGAGCGACAGCACCGGAGGGCCGCCAATGTCGGAGTCTAATCCGCTCGCATCCAGCGATATCAGCGATAAGAGCGAGAAGAAGAGCGCGAATTCCGCGGGCGTCTTCGCACGGCGGACGGTCGTGGCCGGAGCGGTCTGGTCGGTGCCCGCGGTGATGCTGGCGCAGTCCGCCTCCGCTGTCTCGATCAGCTGCTTCCCGGTGGGGACGGTCTTCCAGGCGGTCGCCCGCGGACGCCTCCTCAGCGGCTTCCTCGGCGGCGTGAACCTCGACACCGTCGCCGGCGTCGCGGGCGTGACGGCGGTCGCTCCCGACCAGGGCAATCCGGCCGTCGTGACCGGCGGCGTCGACGCCACGGTGCTGAACACGATCGCCGTGAACGCGACCGGGCTGACCGGCACGCTCTCCTCCCTCCTCACGCTGGCGGCTCCCGCCGGCGTCGGCACCCTCAACCAGTACGCGTCGGCGAACACGAACGGCACCGTCCGCGGCGCCTCCGGCGCGATCACGGACGCGGGCCAGCTGGCGCTCGACTCGACGGCGGGGAGCTTCCCCGACTTCGGGACGGTGAACCTCCGGGCGATCCTCGCGGCGTCCGGCGGCGCGGGAGTGGCCGCTCTGCTCACCAACGTGACGGACCTGACCCTGCGGATCGGCGCCCTGACCGGTCGCGCGTCCCTCCAGTCGGCCTGCGTGCCCGGGTCGGACAACCTGCAGCGCGACTACCAGGTCGGCCGCCTGGACCTGGTGCTGACCTCGCCGACGCTGACCGCGATCACGAGCGCGATCAACACCTTGCTGAGCGACGTGCTCGATCTCTCGGTCTTCGGGCTCACCGTGACGGTTGACGGAGCCGCGGTCCTAGCGGGAAGCCTGCCGGGTGGAACGCAGCCGATCCAGGCTCAGCTGTCGGCGAGCCCGGCGACGATCACGATCGACCTCTTCTCCCTGCTCGGTGGAGCACCGGGTCAGGGGACGACCTCGCCCTACGTCAACGGCCTTCCGCCGAACTCGACCCTCTTCGTCGACAACAGCCTCCGGGTTCCAGGGACGGCGGCGTCGTCCTTCACGAGTGCTCTTCTCGCTTCGCTGAGGACGCGTCTCGGGAATCTCATCCTCATCAACGGTACGCCGCTGGTCTCGAGTGCTCTCGGGGGGGCTGTTCAAACCGTGGTGAACCTCGCTCTCACGGCCCTGACGCCGCTGCTCGCGACGCTGCAGAACGCGGTCCTCACCCCGGTCTTCACCGCGCTGCGGGACGTCATCCAGATCGACGTCAACGCGCAGAACCGCTCGACCAACCCGACCGGGCCCGCCGCCCTCGAGGCGCTCCCCGTCGGCCGCTACGACGTCGCGGCGCTCTACATCCGCGCGGTGGGGCTCGTGAACCTGCTCGACCTGTTCATCGCCCGCGGCTCCGTCGGGCCGAACGTCCGCACGGGCTAGCCGCGCGCTCGGCGGCGTCAGGCGCCGCGGACCACGAGGCCGTGCTCGACCATCGCGTCGAGCACGGCCTCGACGTGCGCCCGGGGGTCGCCCGCGGGCGGGGCGCCGTGCTCGGCGACGACGGCCCCGGTCAGCGCGTCGACCGTCGCGGGCGTCCCGAGAGCGCGCCACAGCACCGGGCCGATCCCGGTCAGCGTCTCGACCCGCTCGTCGAGGAGGCAGCTGACCACTCCGTCGCGCTCGACCCACTCGACGCCGGCGGCGCGCGCGAGCAGCCCCGGGCCGGGCGCCGCCGCATCGGCCTCGGGCGCGTCGGCGACGACCGGCGACGGCTCCCCGATCCGCTCGAGGAGGGGCAGCACCGTCTCCGCCTCGCGGTAGCGGAGCACCTGCGCCCCGCCGACGGAGTCGAGCAGCCCGGCGAGGTGGTGCAGCGCCGCGGGCAGCCGTGCGAAGTGGCTCAGCTCGGGCAGCAGCACCGAGAGCGCATCGTCGAAGGCGATCGGCTCGAGCCGGGGCTCCGCCGGGCCGGAGGGGTCGCGGGCGATCAGGAGCAGGGCGGCCAGGCGCAGCGGACCGTCCGGCAGCGGCTGCAGGCCCATCGCGGCGGGGGAGCGGTGCCGCTTCCAGTCGCCGCCGTCGAGGAGGGCGACGGGCTTCCGGAACGGCAGCACCCGCCCGTCGCGGCGGACGGCGAGCGTCTCGTCGGTCACGTACCCGTACCGCCGAGCGGCGAGGCTCACGAGGGTCGACTTCCCGGCACCGGGCCGGCCGACGAACGCGACGACGCGGCCGTCGGTCAGGGCGACCGCGGAGGCGTGCACGCTGAGCAGCCGGCCCTCGCAGGCGTCGGCCGCCGCGAGGGTGAGCGCGGCGCCGATGTGCTCGGCGAGGGCGTCCTCGGTCGGCTGCGCGATCACTCCCGGCTCCCCGACCGGCTCGGTCAGCGACACCCGGTACTCGGAGCCCGGGCGATCGGCGTCGTCGTCCACGTCGTTCCACGACTCCTCCACCTCCGTCACGAAGCGGTCGGGGACGGTGTCGTCGAAGGTGAAGCGCACGCCGAGCCCGAAGGGGGCGCGGATCAGCCGGCGGGTCATGTCAGGTCCTGTCCGTCCGTCGGAGGTGGTCCCACGCGAGCGGAGCCGTGCGGGCGCCGCGGCGCAGCCGCCGCCACCAGCCGGCCGCCACGTCGATCCGGCGCGGGCCGATGGCGGGGTCGGCGGCACGCAGGGCGTGGGGAGCGGGGAAGACGGCGCGGGCGAGGAGCAGCGGCCGCTGCCGCCAGCCGGCCGCGCGCACGGCCTGCACCCACCCCGCGGAGGCGTGGGGCGAGCTCGCGTTGATCCGCCACGCCCGCAGCTCGGCCACGGGCACCTCCCCGGCGCGCGCGCGGATGCCGAGCGCGTCGAGGAAGGGCTGCGCGGTCTGGACGGCGCCGAGCTCCTCCGCAGCCGCCCGGAGCGGAGCGTGCAGCTCCGCGCGGGCGGCCACCGCCTCGACGAGCAGGTCGTAGTCGGAGGGCCGCGTGAGGCGCGGGTCGGTGATCTGCCAGGCGTCGCGGAGCGCGTGCAGCGCCAGCACGAGCGCCGAGTCGGCGACGCTGGCGGTCGCGACCGGACGGCCGGCCAGCTCCACGATCCGGTGCCGGCTCCACAGCGCCTCGAAGGCGTCGCGCGGCGGCACGAGGAATCCCGGCCACCGCCAGTGCACGTCGATGTCGACCGGCCACGCGGCGTGCCGGTAGGAGCGCGAGTGCTTGGCCGCGAGCGTCGGTCCGTCCGGCCAGGGCCGCTCGGTCCAGCCGTCGGCGGCCAGGAGGGCCAGGATCCGGGGCAGGTCGTCGGGGGCGACCAGCAGGTCGACGTCGCCGGAGGTGCGGGGCGGCCGGAGCCGGTCGGCGGCGGCGGTCGGTCCCTTGAGCACGAGTGCGCGCAGGCCCGCCGCGTCGGCCCGCCGGTGGACGAACGCCGACACGAGCGGCACGGCCTCGTCGGCCCAGAGAACGCCCACGAGCTCCATCCGGTCAGTATTCCAGCGCTCCTGCGGCCCGCGGAGCCCGGCCGGGGGCGGTGGAGCGGAGCGCTCGTCTCGGTGAGGATGGGCCCGCGGGCCGCGGGGGCGCCGCACGGAGGCGGGCGGGGCGGCGGATGATCCACGGGGGAGCGGGCGGCGCCGGGCGGCCTCCGGTGGCGCTCGCGACCAACAACGGCGACATCGGCGGCGGCGAGGTGATGCTGCTGAGCATCGCGGAGGCGCTCGAGGCGCTCGAGGTCCCGGTCGTGGTCGTCGGCCCCTCGGAGCCGCGTGCGCTCGTCGCCGCCGCCCTCGCCGCCGGCCACCGGGTCGTCGAGCTCGAGGCCGCGGGCAGACCCGCCTGGATGCGCGCGCTGCGGCGCTGGGACGCCTCCTCCCGCGAGGGCGTGCTGTGGTGCAACGGGCTGGTGCCGGCCGTCGCGACCGCAGGGCGTCCGCGGCGGATCGTGCACCTGCACCAGCGCCCGTCCGGCCTGCAGCGGATACTCGCGCCCGTGGCCCGCCGCGGCGCGCTGGCGACCCTCGTCCCCTCTCGCTACCTCGCGGGGGTCGTCCCCGGGTCGACCGTGCTGCCGAACTGGAGCCGCCGCGTCGACCTGCCGGAGGCGCGGCCGCGGGAGGACGGGACGACCGTCCTCGGCTTCCTCGGGCGTCCCTCGCTCGCGAAGGGGGTGCGGGTCCTCACCGAGGCGCTGGCGCTGCTGGAGGCCGGGGAACCGGGCGCGTATCGCCTGGTGCTGGCGGGCGAGCCCCGGTTCGTGGCGGAGCGGGAGCGTCGCGAGGTGGAGGCGGCCCTCGCTCCGGTCGCCGCTCTGGTGGACCGGCCGGGGTGGATCGAGCCCGGCGACCTCTTCGCGCGGATCGACCTCCTGGTGGTGCCGTCGGTGCAGCCGGAGTCGTTCGGCCTGGTCGTGACGGAGGCGATGTCGGCCGGCGTCCCCGTGGTGGTGAGCGATGCCGGTGCGCTCCCCGAGGTCGTCGGCCCGTCGATCGACGCCACGTTCCGAGCCGGGGATCCGCGGGCTCTGGCCGAGCTGATCAGAGCCCGGAAGAAGAGAGGACTATCGGAGTCGCGGGAGAGGGATCGTGTCCGCTGGAACGATTCCTACTCGCCGTCCTCCGGGAAGTCGGCTATCGACGGACTTCTGGCGCGGATGGCCCTCTCCGATGATTCCTGATCCTCCCGCCAGGAGACCGATCCGCTTTCCGGGGAATGCCGCGGCGAGCCTCTCCTCCTCCCTCCGGAAAGGACGACGATGACCCGCGAACCGGAAGTCCTCAGAGTGCTCGGACTGTTCCTCAAGCACCCGTCCCTGCGCCTGGCTCCGGGCGAGCCCTTCGCCCGCGGGAGGCTGCCGTACCGGGCCGACCTCCTCCGGGACGACTCGACGCGGCTCCTCGTCCCCGGTCACGCGTCTCGGCCCGCGCACGTGAAGCTGCGCGACGTCGTGGAGCACCGCACGGGGCTGAACGTGGACACGCAGCTGCGCGCACTCCGGGCGGTCCGCTCGGCCGACGCGGTGCTCTGCGTCCTCGAGCCGGAGGCGGGCCTCCCCGCGCTGCTCCGGCGCGCGCGGCTCGGGCCGTACGGCCGCACGCCGCTCGTGGTCCTCTCCTGCTGGTGGGCGGAGGAGCTGCTCACCGGCTCGCCGGAGCGGCGGCTACAGGTGGTCCGGCTGCTCCAGGGGGTCGACCGGATCATCGTGCTCAGCGAGAACCAGCGCGAGGTCTTCGCCCGCCACGGCGTCGACGAGCGGCGGATCGCACCGGTGCTCTTCGGGGTCGACTCCGACTACTACCGGCCCGTTTCGCCGCGTCCGAAGCGGTTCGAGGTGCTCGCCGTCGGGGTCGACCGCGGGCGCGACTTCGACTCGCTGGTCGCCGCCGCCGAGCGCCTGCCGCACCGGCGGTTCGACATCGTGACCACTCCTGCGCGGCGGCCGTCCCGGGCGCTGCCGGCCAACGTCGTCCTGCACGATCCCGTCCCGGTCGGTCGGCACCGCGACAACCTGCGCGACGCCGAGCTCGTCGTCGTCACCAGCCACGACCTCGCCTACCCGACGGGCCAGAGCGTCCTGCTGGAGGCCTCCGGCTGCGGGACCTGCACGGCGGTCACCGCGAGCGCCGCGATGGCCGGCTACGTCCGCGACGGCGAGACGTCCTTCGCGCTGCCCCTGCACGATCCGGCGGGGATCGCGGCGGTGCTGGAGGCGGTGCTGAGCGACGACGGGAAGAGGGCCGAGGTCGCCCGCGCGGGCCGGGAGCGGGTGCTGGCCGAGCTGAACGCGCGGCACATGTGGGCGGGCGTGCGCGCCATCCTCCGCGACGCGGTCCGCGAGCGCGGCCGCGCCTGAGCGGCGGTCGGCCGGGGCCGCACCGGGCGAGCTCCGTCGCACAGGGAAGGGCCCGCCGACCGGGACCTCCGCGCCCCGGACCCGCGGATCCGCGCCGGATCGGGCGGACGCGGGAGGCGCTACTCCGGCGGCAGAGCGCGAGCGCGGGCGGACTGCTCCGCGAGCAGAGCGAGACCCGCGCCGATCACGACGAACGAGATCGGGGCGAAGAACACCTCGCCCAGCTGCGTCGCACACAGCAGCACCAGGATGCTCGCCGCGCCGACCGCGTGCCCCGGGCGGCTCCCGGCCCCGGCGGCCGTGGTCGCGAAGCCGGCCACGAGCACGGTGCCGATGACGCCGACGAGCAGCACGACGCCGCCCTCGGCCATCAGCGCCAGGTAGGAGTTGTGGAAGAACCAGTCGATCCCGTCGACCCGCGCGGTCGCCTGGCCGAGCCCGGAGCCGGTCCACGGCGAGAGCGCCGCCTTGTCGACCGAGGCGTCGAGGATGCGGGCGCGCAGGGCGTCGGAGCCGGCCCGCTCCACCCCGTAGTCGCCGGCCGTCGCCAGGTTCCGCTCGGCCCAGAGGAACAGCAGGACGAGGCCGCCGCCGAGGAGCGCGCGGAAGAGCAGGCGCAGGTGCGGCGCCGCGACGAGCCACACGAGCGCGCAGGCGTAGGCCGCCATGGACGTGCGGGAGTCGGTGGCGACGACCGCGGCGGCCCCGAGCGCGAGCACGCCGGCCCGCAGCCACAGCCGCGAGCTGAGCGCCGAGACCAGCAGTGCCGCCGCTCCGTAGACGAGACCGGCCACGTTCTTGTCCTGGAGGAAGCCGGTCAGGGCGCCCTGGTAGCTGTCCGGGGCGAGTCCCGCGACGAAAAGCACGGCGTTCAGCGACAGGGCCGCGGCGAGTCCTTTGAGCCCCGAGACCACGTCGATCCGCCCGCTCGCGAGGAAGCCCGCGGCGAGCATGACGAGCGCGATGTTCGCCGCCCGGCGCAGGGCGTCGAGGCCGTCGAAGGACGAGCCGGCGAGGACGAAGGCGAGCAGGGCGAGGCACAGCCACGGGTACCAGGCGGCCCGTCCGAGACGGCGGGTGGGCCGCCGGAAGAGGCTGACGAGGACCAGGGCGGCCAGCGCCGTCTGGGCCAGCGGGACGCTCCCCGGGAGGAAGGGGGTGGGGAGCCGGTAGACCAGGAGGCCCATCAGGACGGCATCGAGTATCCGAGCGGAATGTGCTATCGGAAAGGCCTCGTGAACGAGCGGGGAACGCCTCTCGACGACGATCTCTCCCCGTGGCGCGGACATGTCGTCATCCTCGCAGAAAGGGCCTCCCGAGGGGTCGGGGACCGCCTAGGGAAAGGCGCTCCGCATTGCTAGCGTGACCGACACCTCAGCATCGTCGTGCGGCGCATGCGCGGCACGCAGAAAGGTGCGCAGTGACTGTCGTCGATCTCATCGCATTCATCCGGCGGAACTGGCGGACCCTCGTGGTCGCCGTGCTCGTCGGAGCTCTGGCGATGGCCGCCTTCTCGTTCCTCACTCCGAAGGTCTACGAGTCGAGCTCGGCCGGATTCGTGATCGCCGCGAGCGACGGCAGCTCGGCCGATGCGATCAGCGGGTCGCAGACCGCGGTGACCCGGGCGAACGCCTACCTGCCGCTGATCTCGAGCAGCGCCGTCTCCGAGCGGATCGAGGCCGACCCGGAGGCGAACCCCGGCGGGGAGGCCCTGAGCGGCCGCCTCACCGCGAGGGTCGCTCCGGGCAGCACCCTGATCGAGGTCACCGCCGAGGCCGGGACCGCGCAGAACGCCGCAGCACTGGCCAACGGGGCGCTCGCGGCGCTGGCGGCCGTCATCACCGACATCGAGACGCAGTCCACCGCCGACCGCACACCGCAGATCACCGTCGTCCCGCTCGAGAACGCGGAGCCGCCCGCCGCTCCGACGAGCCCCGACTGGGTGCGGAACATCCTGCTCGGCGCCCTGGGCGGGCTCGTTCTCGGCTTCGGTCTCGCCTTCCTCCGCCGGGCCCTCGACATCCGCGTGCGGACCGTCGACGACCTCACCGAGCTCTTCGGCGTCGGCGTCCTCGGCCGCATCCCCAAGGCCGGACGCCCGGGCCGGACCGGCGGCCGCCGCGGCACCGACGCGCTCACCGCGGAGGCGTTCCGCTCGCTCCGGACGGGCCTGCGCTTCTCCAGCGTCGACGAGGAGACGCGCAGCGTCGTGATCACCAGCGCCAACCAGGCCGAGGGCAAGTCCACGATCGCCGCCGGACTGGCCCGCGTCACCGCGGAGTCCGGGCAGCGCACCCTCCTGGTCGACGCGGACCTCCGCCGGCCCTCCGTGGCGCGGATGCTGGACATCGACGGCGCCATCGGCCTCAGCGAGGTCCTCAGCCACCAGATCCCCGTGGACGACGCGATCCGCCCCACCGGCACGGCGGGCCTCTACGCCCTCCCGGCCGGCCACATCCCGCCCAACCCGTCCGAGATGCTCGGCTCCGAGGCGATGCGCGCCCTGGTCGCGCGCCTCTCGAAGGACTACTTCGTCATCATCGACGCCCCGCCCGTGCTGCCCGTCACCGACGCCTCCATCGTCGCGACCGTCGTCGACGGCGTCGTCTTCGTCGTCGCCTCGAACCAGACGCGCCGGCCCGAGGTGGTCGCCGCCCGGCGGATCGTCCAGCAGGTCCGCGCCCGCGTGCTCGGCACCGTGCTCAACATGGTCACCGCCCGCGACGGCGACACCGGGTACTACTACTACGACCGCAAGAACGCGTACTACGCCGAGCCGCAGCCGGCGACGGGGCGCAAGCGCGCGGCGGCGGCACCGCGCCGGTCCGAGCTCGCCCCGGTGGAGTCGCGGGCCCTGCCTCCGCAGACGTCCCGCCGGGCGGCTCGATGAGCGGGCGCCTGCTCCTGCTCTGCCATGCGAACGTGGCACGGTCGCCCTCGGCCGAGCTGATCGCGGCGCGCCTGCTCGGCGCCGGCTCCGACTGGCGGGTCGAGAGCGCGGGAACGCACGCGGAGGCCGGCCGCGGGCTCGACCCCGAGCTCAGCGATGCGCTGCGGGCCCGCGGACTCTCCACGGCCGGGCACCGCGCGCGCCAGGCCGACGGCCGGATGCTCGCCGGCACCGATCCCGTGCTGGTGTTCGAGGCGGGCCAGCGGGAGTGGGTCACCCGCCACTTCCCGGCCGCCGCGCGCCGCACCACCACGGTCCGCCGGGCGGCGCGGCTGGCGGGAGCCGCCCCCGGCGTCCCGCTCCTGCGGCTGCTCGCCGATGACACCGCCCCCTACGGAGCCGAGGACGACTTCGCCGACCCGTTCGGGCGCGGACCGGACGTCGCCGCGGCGGCCGTCGAGGACATCGACGCCCTGCTCCGGGTGATCCTCCCCGCTCTCGGCGCTCTGCCCGTCGGCGCGGAGCCCCCGGCCGCCACCGTCCGGAGCACCCGCCGCTCGCTCCGCCGGGACCGCGCCGCCGAGACGGTCGCGAGGTGACCGCCGAGGGGGTGAGCGTCGTGATCCCGCACTACGGCGACCCCGCGCCCGCGCTCGCCCTCGTCGAGCGGCTCCGCAGCCAGGAGTCGCCCCCCGCCCTCGAGATCGTCGTCGTCGACGACGCCTCCCCTATCCCGTTCCCGGCCGGGATCGACGGAGTGGAGGTCGTGCTGCGCGAGCGGAACGGCGGCTTCGGCGCCGCGGTGAACACGGGCGCCGCCCGGGCGCGCCACCCGCTGCTCCTGGTGCTCAACAGCGACCTCGTCGTCGGACCCTCCTTCCTCCGCGACCTGCTCGAGGCGGGACGGCCGTGGCTGCCCGCGGTCGTCGCTCCGGACCTCGTCGACGCGGGCGGGGAGCGGCAGTGGGTCGGCCGGCGCTTCCCGCGGCTGCACCACTACGTCGTGGAGTGGCTCACTCCGCTCGCGCGCTGGCGCCCGCGGCTGCACGCGGCCGTCGGCCACGACACCCGGTGCGCCCCGGGCGCGACGGTGCCGGTGGACTGGGTGGTGGGCGCCGTGATGCTGCTGCCGGTGGCCGAGTTCCGCGCGGTCGGCGGGTTCGACGAGTCCTTCCACATGAACTGCGAGGAGGTCGACCTCCAGCGTCGGCTGCGCGAGCGCGGCGTGCCCTCGGTCTTCGCCGGCTCCGTCGTCGCCGAGCACACGGGAGGCGGCTCCTCCGACCCCGCGCGCCGGCTGATCTGGCTGGTCGCCTCGCGCCTGCGCTACGCCCGCAAGTGGGGCGGACGCCCCGCCGCCCTCGCCGCGGCCCTGCGCGCCGCCTCCGCCGTGAACCTCGCCGCCAACGCGGTGCGCGCCGCCGCCGGCAGCGACGTGCGCCCGCTGGCCGTCCTCCAGCGCGAGCTCCGGCTCGTCGCCGCCGCCGAGGCGGCGTCCCGGTGAGCGGGCCCGTGCTCGTGGTGAGCCCGGTCTTCCACGGCTACTGGGAGGCGCTCGAGTCGGCGCTGGCCCACCTGGGCGACGACGTGGTCGTCCACCGCTACGACGCCGCGACCGGGCTGGCCCACGTGCGCGACGCGCTCGGCCACCGGCTCCCCGGGGGCCGGCTCCGGCGCTCGTCGATGCGCGCCGAGACCGACCGCGCGATCGCGGCGCTGCGCACCGTCCGGCCCCGGGCCGTCCTCGTGGTGAAGGGCGACTCCCTCGGCGACGCCTGGTGGGAGGAGGTCGGCCGTGCCGGCGTCCCCGTGGTGCTCTGGCTCTACGACGAGCTCCGCAACATGGGACACCCCGTGGACCGCCTGCGCTCCCTCGCCGGGGAGGCGGTGTCGATCGTCAGCTACTCCGCCGCCGACGTCGCCGAGCTCGCCCGCGCGGGGGTTCCGGCCGGGCACCTGCCCGACGCCTTCGACTCCCTCCTCTCCTTCCGCCCCCGCCCCTCCGCCGCGGTGACCTTCGTCGGCGCCCGCTACCCCGAGCGCGAGCGCGTGCTGCGGGAGCTCGCGGCCGGCGGTGTCGCGGTCGAGGCGTACGGGCGGCAGTGGTCGCGGCACCCCTGGGACGTGGCGCGCACCGGCCGCTGGCGCTCGGCCGGCGTCCCCGCCCGCCGCGACGTCCCGCGGGCGGGCTACTACGGAGTGATGGCCGGCTCGACCGCGACCCTGGCGCTGCACGGCGCGGGCCACGGCGGGCTCTCGATGCGCGCCTTCGAGGCGCCGGGCGTCGGGGCGCTGACCCTGATCGACCGGCCCGAGGTGGCGGAGTTCTACGAGGTGGGCAGCGAGGTGCTCGTCTTCGAGGAGCGGGACCAGCTCGTCGAGCACGTGCGGCGGGCGGGCGCGGACCCCTCGTGGGCGCGGCGCATCCGCGAGGCGGGCGCGCGCCGCACGGGCGCCGAGCACACCTTCGTGCACCGGATGCGGGAGGTGAGGGCCCTGTGGCGCTGACGCACCCGACCGACCTGGAGGCCTGGCGTCGCTGGCAGCGCGGCCGCGACCCGCTGCGCACCGCCCGGGCGGCGCTGCGGCGCTCCGAGCCGACCCGCCTGGTGCTGCACGTGCGCGGCGACCGGCCCGCCGTCCTGCTCGCGGTGGAGGCGTCGACGGCGAGCGCCCTCGCCTCGACCGCGGCCTCGCTCGCTCCTCTCGGCGGGACTCCCGCGGCGGTCCTCGCTCCCTCCGGAGCCGGCGACGCGCTGTCCGGGCTGCTGCCGGGCCGCTGGAGGGCGCACCCGGTCGACCCGGAGGCGGACCCGCCCGCCGAGCTGCGGAGCCTCCGCGCCGTGATCGCCACCGGCCACTTCCTCGCGGCGGGAGCGGCCGCCCACCGCTGGTCCGCGATCCTCGGCGCCCGCTTCCTGGTCGTGCAGCACGGCCTGCTCACCCCCTCCGCCCCGCCGCTCCCGCCCGGAGCGACGCTGCTGGCGTTCTCGGAGGAGGACGCGGCCTTCTGGACCTCCGGCCGCAGCGACGTGGAGACCGAGGTCGTCGGCAGCCAGCTGCTCTGGACCGCGTCGCGCCGCCCGCGCCCCGAGCGGCTCGAGGAGCGGCCCCTGTTCCTCGGCCAGCTGCACGGCGCGGAGCTGCCCCGGCGGACGGCCGCGGCCACCGCCTCCCGCTTCTGCCGCGAGGCGGGCGCCGACTACCGCCCCCACCCCGCCGAGGTCGACCGCCGCTCGCGCTGGCAGCACGCGCGGTGGGAGCGCCGCGGCATCCGGGTGCTCCGCGGCGGCGACCTCGCCGCGCAGGCCCGGCCGGTCGCCTCGATCTTCTCGACCGGGGTCCTCGAGGCCGCGGCCGCCGGGATCCCCGCGTGGGTCGTCTGCGAGGACCCGCCCGCCTGGGTGCTCGAGTTCTGGAGCCGGTACCGGCTCGCGCGCTGGGGCGGGGAGACGCCGACCGCGGCTCCGCCCGTCCCGTCCGTCGAGCCGGCCGTCGCCGTCGCCCGCCGGGCACTCGCCATCGCCGAAGGAGGCACCCCGTGACCGTTCTCTGCGTCATCCCCGTGCGCGGGGGCTCGAAGGGCATACCGCGCAAGAACGCCCGCCCCGTCGCGGGCCGCCCGCTGGTGGTCTGGAGCATCGAGCAGGCGCTCGCCGCCGGTCTCGACGTGCTCGTGTCGACCGACGACCCCGAGCTGGCCGCGATCGCGGAGGGGGCGGGAGCGGACGTGCCGTTCCTCCGGCCCGCCGAGCTGGCGCGCGACGAGACGGCGACCGAGCCCGTCGTGCTCCACGCGATCGAGCACCGGGCCGCACTGGGCCGCCGCCCGGACGCGGTGATGCTCCTCCAGGCGACCTCGCCGATCCGGCTCCCGGGCACCCTCGCCCGCGCGCTCGAGCAGTTCGCCTCGACGGGGGTCGACTCGCTGGTGGGCGTCGTCCCGCAGACGCCGTTCCTCTGGCGCCTGCAGGAGGGCGCCTCCGTGCCGCAGTACGACGTCACGGCCCGGCCGCGGCGCCAGGACCTCGCCGAGGCCGACTTCTTCTACCGGGAGACCGGGTCCCTCTACCTCACCCGCACCGAGGTCTACGAGCGCGAGCGCAACCGGATCGGCGGCCGGGTCGGCCTGTTCGTCATGGACGAGGCGGAGGGCGGGGACATCGACACCGAGGCGGACCTCGCGGTGGTCGAGCAGACCCTCCTCGGCCTCGCGGCGGGAGGCGGCGCATGATCATCGACCGGCACCTCGCCCCGTTCATCGTCTTCGCCGAGGACCCGGTGCTCACCGCGCTGGCCAAGATCAACGCGAACAAGCAGCGGATCGTCTTCTGCGTCGACGGGCACGGGATCCTCCGCGGGTCGGTGTCCGACGGCGACTTCCGCCGCTGGATCATCGCGAACCCGACGGCCTCCCTCGACGTCCCGGCCCTCGCCGTCGCGAACACCGCCGTCCGCACGGCGGGAGCGGACGAGCCGGCCACCGCGATCGCCGCCCGGCTCGGCCGCGACGGGATCAGCCACCTCCCGCTCGTCGACGACCGCGGGCACCTCGTCGCGATCGCGGTCGAGGGCGATCGGGCGCTGCGGATCGGCCGCCACGAGGTGGGCGACGGCCACCCGGCCTTCCTGATCGCGGAGATCGGCAACAACCACAACGGCTCGGTCGATCTGGCGCGGCGGCTGGTCGACCTCGCGGTCGAGGCGGGAGCCGACGCGGTGAAGTTCCAGCTGCGCGACCTCGACTCCCTCTACCGGCGCGCCGGCGGGGCCACCGCGGGGGAGGACCTCGGCGCCCAGTACACGATCGACCTCCTGCGCCGCTTCTCGCTGCCCGCCGAGCCGCTCCTCCGGGTCTTCGACCACGCGGCCGAGGCCGGGATCGACGTCCTCTGCACCCCGTGGGACGCCCCGAGCGTGCAGGCGCTCGTCGACTACGGGATCCCGGGTCTCAAGATCGCCTCGGCGGACCTCACCAACCACGGCCTGATCGAGGACGCCGGCACCCGGGGGCTGCCCCTGCTGCTCAGCACCGGGATGTCCCGCGAGTCCGAGATCCTCGAGTCGGTCGCGCTGCTGCGCTCGCTCGGCACCTCCTTCGCCCTGCTGCACACCCAGTCGACGTACCCGGCGCCCTACCGCGACCTCAACCTCGCCTACCTCGACCGGCTCGCCGAGATCGGCGGCGGCGTCGTCGGCTACTCCGGCCACGAGCGGGGCTGGCACGTCCCCGTCGCCGCCGTCGCCCGCGGGGCCCGCATCGTCGAGAAGCACTTCACGGTCGACCGGGGGATGGAGGGCAACGACCACACGGTGTCCCTGCTCCCGGACGAGTTCCGCCGCATGGTCGGCGAGATCCGCGACATCGAGGACTCGCTCGGCACGCGCGACGCCCGATCGGTCTCGACGGGGGAGTCGATGAACCGCGTCTCGCTCGCGAAGTCGCTGGTCGCCTCCCGCGACCTCTCGATCGGGGACGTGGTGCGCGCCGCCGACGTCGTCGTCCGCAGCCCCGGCCGGGGCCTCCAGCCCAACGAGCTGCCGCAGCTGCTCGGCCGCGCGCTCCACCGCGACGTCGAGGAGGGCGGGTTCTTCTTCGCCGGCGACCTGCGCGAGAGCACGCCGTCCGGCCGGCCGTTCCGGTTCCGCCGCCCCTGGGGCCTGCCGGTGCGGTACCACGACCACGCGGCGCTCGCCGCGGAGTCGAACGCCGACTTCCTCGAGTTCCACTTCTCGTACCGCGACCTGGAGATCGAGCCGGACGACGTGTTCACCCGCCGCCTCGACTCCGGCTTCACCACCCACCTGCCGGACCTGTTCGCGGGCGACTTCCTCGTCGACCTCGCCTCCTTCGACGACGACGTGTGGGAGCGCTCGATCGCGGAGGTGCAGCGCACCGTCGAGACCACCCGGAGCCTCGCGCGCTGGTTCCGCCAGGAGGAGGACCCGATGATGGTCGTCACGATGGGCGGCTTCACCCGCCACGCGCACGTGGCTCCGGATCAGCGCGCTCCCCTCTACGAGCGCGTCGCCGACGCCCTCGAGCGCATCGACACGAGCGGCGTCCGCGTGCTGGCGCAGACCCTCCCGCCCTACCCGTGGCTCATGGGCGGGCAGCAGTTCCACAACCTCTTCGTGGACCCGCGCGACACCGCGGAGTTCGCGGCCGCGACCGGCACGCCGCTCTGCCTCGACGCCTCGCACACCAAGCTCGCGGCGAACCACCTCGGGCTCGCCTTCTCGGAGGCGGTGGCGCTGCTCGCTCCGCTCAGCGCGCACCTGCACCTCGTCGACGCGACGGGTGTCGACGGCGAGGGGGTGCAGATCGGCGAGGGCGAGATCGACTGGCCGGACTTCGCGGCGTCGCTCGACGAGCTGGCGCCCGGGGTGCCGTTCATCCCCGAGATCTGGCAGGGGCACGTCAACAGCGGCGAGGGCTTCTGGACCGCGCTCGAGCGGCTGGAGAAGTGGCTGTGACCCCGCTCGCGCTCTGGGCGGTGCCGGTCGGCGAGTTCGGCGGGGTGGCCCGCCACGTCCTCGACGCCGCCCGGCACGGGATCCCCGGCCACCGGCTCGTCGTGCTCTGCCCGGAGGGAGCGCTCGCCGAGCGGCTGCGGGAGCAGGGCTCGGCCGTGACGACCGGGCGCTTCGGAGTGTCCGCCGGTGCCGCCGCCTCCGTGGCGACCCTGCGCGCGACCGCGGCGGCTCTCCGCCCGGCGGTCGTCCACTCCCACCTCGCCCACGCCGACCTCGTGACCGCGGCGACCCCGCTGCCCCGCGGGGTCCGCCGCGTCACGACGGAGCACGGCATCGCCGGGCCCGACGTCTACCACCGCACCGCACTGCGGGCGCGGACGACCGCGGTGGCGCACCACGCGCGGCTGCGGTCCTTCGACGGCGCGATCGCCGTCTCGGAGGCCACCCGCCGCACCATGATCGAGAAGTGGCGGCCGAGCCTGCCGGTGCAGGTCGTGCTCAACGGAGTCGACGCCGCGCCCCGCGACCGCGAGCCGGGGGAGCCGGGCTCCCTCCGGGTCCTCTCGCTCGCGCGCCTGGCGCCGGAGAAGCGCCTCGACGCGCTGCTCGAGGCCTTCGCGGTGCTGCACCGGCGCGTCCCCGGCGCCACGCTGACCGTCGCCGGCGAGGGTCCGCTCGACGGCGCCCTGCGCGCCCGGGCCGAGCGGCTCGGCCTCGGCGACGCCGTGTCGTTCCCCGGCTTCGCCGATCCGGAGGCGGCGCTCGCCGCGGCGGACGTCGTCGCCCAGCTCTCGGTCTGGGAGAACTGCTCCTACACGCTGCTCGACGCGGCCGCCCGCGGGATCGGCGTGGTCGCCTCCGCGGTGGGCGGGAACCCCGAGATCGTCGAGCGGGACTCGCTGGTCGACGCCGACGACCCGGAGGCGGTGGCCGCGGCGCTGGAGCGGCAGGCGTCGAGAGCCGCGGCTCCTCGCGCCGTGCGGGACGTCGCCGCCATGTGCGGCGGGATCGCCGCCGTGTACGAGGGGGTGGCGGCGTGAGCGGCGGGTCCCTGCGACCGGGACTGCGCACCCTCCTCTCGCTGGCCGGTGCCGCCTCTCCGGGCTGGATCACCGCCGCCGTCGCGGGCTCCCTCGCGCTCGCGGTCCTCGACACCCTGGGCGTCGCCGCGATGGTGCCGCTCATGGCGCTGCTCACCGGGACCGACACCACCACGGGCGCGCTCGGCGTCCTCTCCGGCGTCCTCGGCTCGACGGACGTCCAGACCCTCCTCCCGATCATCGCCGGCTTCGTCGCGGTCGTCTTCGTGCTCAAGAGCGCCGGGACGATCGTCTTCCGGTGGTGGCTGCTCGGCCGCACCACGCGGATATCGGCCGACGCTGCGACGGAGCTGCTCCGGCGGTACGTCCTCGCGCCCTACGCCGTCCACCGCTCCCGGCGCCTCGCCGAGGTGTACCGGACCATCAACGACGCCAGCGCGCAGGCGGCCGGCGTGCTCCTCGGCGTGATCGGCATCGCCTCCGACCTGCTGGTGCTCGTCGCGATCGTGGCGATCCTGCTGGTCGCCTCGCCGGTCGCGACCCTGTTCGCGGCCGTCTTCTTCGCGGTGCTGCTCGGCGGCGTCCAGGCGCTCCTGCGGCGGCGGCAGGGCCGGATCGGCGAGGAGATGGCGGAGGCCGCGCTGGAGTCGTGGCAGTTCCTGCTCCCCTCGCTCGACGGGTTCCGCGAGGCGCGCCTGACCTCGAGCGCGGCGAGCCTGGTCGCCGGCTTCAGCGGGGCCAAGCGCCGCAGCGCCCAGGCTCTGCGCTCCCTCTCGCTCGTCTCGGAGCTGCCGAAGTACCTGCTCGAGATCGGCTTCGTCGTCGCCGTCGTGGGCGTCTCGGGGATCCTCGTCGCCACCGGCTCCGGCGCCGAGGCGCTCTCCGTCCTGGGCGTCTTCGCGGCCGCCTCCCTCCGCGCCCTGCCGACGCTCAACCGCGTCTCGGCCACGTTCGCGATCGTGCGCAGCGGGCAGGCGGGGCTGCGGATCGTCTCCGAGGCGGCCGAGGAGCTCGCCTCCGAGGGGGCGCACGACGAGACGCCCGGGCCGGGCGGCCGCTACTCCGGCGACATCGCGCTCGAGCACGTCACGTACCGCTACGCCGACTCCGACGTGGACGTGGTGCGGGACGTCTCGCTGGTGATCCAGCGGAACGCCACGACCGCCTTCGTCGGATCCAGCGGCGCCGGCAAGAGCACCCTCCTCGACCTGGTCCTCGGCCTGCTCCCGCCCACGAGCGGCCGGATCCTCTGCGGCGGGCGGCCGATCGACGAGGACCCCGCGGCCTGGTACGCGGGGCTCGGCGTGGTGCCGCAGGACGTGTTCCTCCTGGACGCGACCGTCGCCGCGAACGTCGCCTTCGGGGTCCCGGCGGCCGAGGTCGATCACGAGCGCGTGCGCGAGGTGCTGCGGACGGCGCAGCTCGAGGAGTTCGTCGGCGGGCTGCCGCAGGGTCTGGACACCCGCGTGGGCGAGCGCGGCGTCCGCCTCTCCGGCGGCCAGCGCCAGCGGCTCGGCCTCGCCCGGGCGCTGTACCGGCGCCCCTCCGTCCTCGTCCTCGACGAGGCGACCTCGGCGCTCGACAACCGCACGGAGCACGAGATCTCGCGTGCCGTCGCCGAGCTGCACGGCAGCATGACCGTCCTCGTGGTCGCCCACCGGCTCTCGACCGTGCGCGGCGCCGACCGGCTGCTCTTCCTCGACGGCGGCCGGATCGAGGGGGCCGGCACCTTCGAGGAGGTGCGGGCCGCGCACCCCGGCTTCGCCCAGCTCGTAGCGCTCGGAGAGCTCTCGTGAGCGGGGGAGGCCCGCGGTGGTGACGCTCGGCGACGTCCGCTCGGCGCTGCTGGCGCCCCTCCGCCGACGGGGCACGACGGTGCTGCTGCCCGGCGAGTCGTTCGGGGTCGGGAACCTCGCCTACTTCTGGCTGCAGGCCCACGCCCGCCGGGGCCGCGGGGTGCCGACCGCGGTGCGCGCGACGCGGAGGACCGCGGAGTGGGCGGAGGTCTTCCCGCGGGTCCTCGAGGAGCTCGTGGTGCCCCCGGCGGAGATGTCGTTCTTCAGCCCCCGCGAGCTCGGGAGCGTCCACCAGGAGCTCGGCGTGGAGTTCACGACGGATGAGCTGGCGGACTTCGTCGCGACGATGCTGCTCCCGCCCGGCGGCCCGTTCACCGCTCTCGCGGCGGCGGCGCGATCGGAGGCGGACCTCACCGTGAACATCCGGCGCGGCGACTACTACAGCGTCCCGGCCTTCCGCGGCCGCTACTCCTTCGACGTGGTCGAGTACGTCGACGCGGCGCTCGCCCTGGCCCGCGAGCGGGAGCCCGTGCGCAGCGTCCTGATCGTGTCGGACGACCTCGACTGGTGCCGGGTGAAGCTGGCCCGCGTCCTCGAGGGCGTCGAGGTGCGCTTCCCGGGGGCGGGGACGCCGGTGCCGCAGCAGCTCGCCCTGCTGGCCGCGTCCCGCCGCCTGGTGCTGACGAACTCGACCTTCTCGTACTGGGGCGCGCATCTCGGCGACCACGTGCACGGCGGCGCCGACGTGATCGCGCCGTGGTTCCACAGCCGCGCGTGGAACGGAGGGGCGGCGACGCAGCTCGACCCGCGCTGGCGGGTGGTCCGCGACCTCCCCGGCGGCTGGGACGGCTGACGCGGCGAGTCGGAGTCCGGCGGCTGCGCGGGGCTCGCGGGTACCGGCGGGGAGCTCGCGGGCCCCCCGCCAGGGCGGGTCGAGCTGCGTCGCCGCCCCTCCG
>NZ_PSUB01000019.1:0-6026 GCF_002931595.1 Rathayibacter sp. AY2B9 | reverse complement strand
TCCTCGCACAGCGCGCCCGCCCGCGACCGGGCGTGGACGGCCGCGGGCGGGCGCGCTGTGCGAGGACGGCTGCAGGGTCGCGGCTCCGGGCTCTCGGCTCGGCGCCTCAGCGCAGGACGTGGCCCTCGACGTCGACGGGAGCCCGGGCGGTGAGGCGCTTCAGCCGCATCGCGGGGCGCTCGACCAGCAGCCAGCTCGCCCACGCGAGGGGGACCGTCGCTGCGACCGAGAGCGCGATGTACGCCCAGAGCGGCACGTCGGCTCCGGCTCCGACGATCGCCAGCGAGAGCAGCTGCTGCACGGGGAACGCGTAGATGTACATCCCGTAGGAGACGTCGTGGGTCGCGCCCACTCGACGCAGGGGGAGCCGGGCGCCGAGCGCGACCATCAGATAGGCGAGGGGGAGGCCGGCGAGCACGCGGTAGAGGCCGGCCGCGATCACGAGGACGAGCAGCACGGCCGCGGCAGCGGTGAGCGCGCCCGTCAGGGGGAGGCGGTCGCGGTACAGGTGCACGAGCGCGCCGGCGAGGAAGTACCCGACGAGCGTCACCGTCTGGTTGAGGGGCGCCGGGAACGGGACGAGGTCCGTCGCGAGCACCGCCGCGACGAGGGTGAGGCCCGCGAATCCCGCGACCACGAGGGGGCGCACCCAGCGCGCGGGCGCCAGGGAGACGAGCAGGCCGATCACGACGTAGCTGACGAACTCGTAGAACAGGCTCCAGAGCGAGCCGTTCCACGCGCCCGGGTAGGGCACGGAGCCGAGCATCCCCGCGATGCCGTACTCCCGGATGTAGAGGGCCGCATTGGCGACCACGAAGCGCACCGCCCCGGCCGCGCTGTACTCGCCGGCTCCGAGGAGGAGCGACGCGAGCGGTGCGGCGACGAAGGCCACGACCAGGAGCGAGACGAGGAAGGCGGGATAGATGCGGAGGAAGCGCCGCCAGAGGAAGTCGACCAGCGATCGCGAGCGCAGCCGGCTCGCGGTGATCAGGAAGCCGGAGGTGGCGAAGAACCCGCCGACCGCCCAGGCGCCGAGGGTCGAGCCTCCGAACCCGGGGTCGTCGCCGTAGCCGCCGAGGGGGAAGGAGTGCGACACGATGACGAGGACCGCCAGCCCGAGCCGCAGGGCGTTGATGCTGTTCGACCGCGGGTCGAAGGCGGAGCCGACGGTCGGGCGCGTGCGTGGCGCGCGGGCGGGCGCGGCGGTGCGCCGGCCGTTCTCCTGGCGGGTCATGCGCACATCCTGCTGACCCCGGCCGCCGCCGTCGATCGGGCGTGGGACGCGCCGCGCTCCTCCCGGAGGGCACGCGCACCAGCAACGACGCGCGCTCCACCCCTGCGGCCCCGTCGCGGAGCTGACGCGGACTGACGTGCGGCCTGCGGCTGATCCCTCTCCGCCCCGTCGTCCCTCCGTCTCCCTCTGCCGCGAGACGCCGCTCCGGTACGCGACACGCCGGAGCGGGCGTACCGGAGCGGCACCTCGTGGCAGGCGGTCGGATCACGCCGGTCGGATCACGCCGGTCAGAGCAGCCCGTCCGTGAGGTGGTCCGGCGTGCCGAAGCGGTGGGCCGTGATCGACACGGCCTGCTCGCGGAGGAACGGCAGCAGCTCCAGCCGGCCCGCCTCGGTCGCCGGGCCGGCGTAGACCGCGAGGTCGGGGCGCCCGCCCGTCACGGCCGTCACCGTCGCGGCGGACGCGCCCAGCAGGCGCAACCGTCCGGCGCCGTGCGCGCGCACCCGCGCCTCCCACGCCGCGTCGTCCTCGACCACGACGGCGCCGGCCGCCTCGTCGAGACCGGCGGCGAGCTGCGGAGGCAGCGCCGCGGCGCTCGAGACGACCACCCGTGCCCGCGCGGTCGCCGCCGCGACGGCCACCCGCACGAGCGAGCCCAGCGGCTCCCCGGCGGCCAGGCGCACCAGCACGGCGGAGTCGTAGGGCAGGCGGCGGAAGACGTTGCGCTCCGCCTCCAGCCCCGTCACGTCGCGAGGAGTGCCCGCGGCCCACGCCGCCGCGCAGCTGCGCGCCGTCCGCTCCACCGCGGCGTGCTCCTCCGCCGGGAGCTCCGCGCGCGACGCGGCGAGCAGGCGGGCGGCCGGTCCGACGACCGGAGCGGTAGCCTCCGACGGCGCCGCGGTCCAGGAGCCCAGGCCGAGCAGGTAGTCCGGCCCGCCCGCCTTGGTGCCCGGGCCGACCGCCGACTTCTTCCAGCCGCCGAACGGCTGGCGCTGCACGATAGCCCCGGTGATCCCGCGGTTCACGTAGAGGTTGCCCGCCTCGATCCCGTCGAGCCAGGTGCCGATCTCCTCCGGGTCGAGCGCGTGCAGGCCCGAGGTGAGCCCGTAGTCGACCTCGTTGACGATCGCGATCGCCTCGTCGAGGGTCGCCGCCGTCATGATCCCGAGGATCGGCCCGAAGTACTCGGTGCGGTGGAACTCGGACCCGCGGCGCACGCCGTCGCGGACGCCGGGGCTCCACAGGCGTCCGGAGTCGTCGAGGCTCCGCGGCTGCAGCAGCCAGGTCTCACCGGCGCCGAGCACGGTCAGGCCGCGCAGCAGCTTGCCCTCGGCGGGTTCGATCACCGGCCCCATCCGCGTCGCGGGGTCGGTCGGGTAGCCGACCGTGAGGGAGGAGACCGCGTCGAGCAGCTGCGCGCGGAACCGCTTCGAGCGCGCGACGGAGCCCACCAGCACGACGAGCGAGGCGGCGGAGCACTTCTGGCCCGCGTGCCCGAAGGCGCTCGCCACCACGTCCTTCACCGCCAGGTCGAGGTCGGCCGAGGGGGTGACCACGATCGCGTTCTTGCCGCTCGTCTCGGCGAGCAGCGGGAGGTCGTTCCGGAAGGAGCGGAACAGCTCCGCCGTCTCGTAGGCGCCGGTGAGGATCACCCGGTCGACCTGCGGGGAGGCGATCAGGTCGCGCCCCAGCTCCTCCTCCGGCAGGCGGAGCAGGCGCAGGGCCTCGCGGGGCACGCCCGCCGCCCACAGCGCCTCGGCCACCACGGCGCCGCAGCGCGCGGTCGGTCCGGCGGGCTTGAGCACCACGGCGGAGCCGGCCGCGAGCGCCGCGAGGACGCCGCCCGCCGGGATCGCGACCGGGAAGTTCCACGGCGGAGCGACCAGGGTCAGCGCGGCCGGGTGGAAGCGGGCGCCGTCGACCGCGTCGAGCTCGAGGGCGCGCTCGGCGTAGTAGTGGGCGAAGTCCACGGCCTCCGAGACCTCGGGGTCGCCCTGGTCGAGGGTCTTGCCGCCCTCGGCCGCCATGACCTCGAGCAGCTCGGCGCGGCGCGCCTCCAGCTCGTCGCCCGCGCGGTGCAGGATGCGGGCGCGCTCCTCGGCCGGGACGTCGCTCCAGCCGCTGCCGCGGGCGCCGGAGAGCACCGACTCCAGCTCGTCGAGGGTGCCGATCGTGGCGGCCTCGATCGCGTCGGCGCCGGCCCGGGAGGAGGGGACGCGCGCGAGGATCGCCTGCGCCCACTCGCGGTTCGCGGCGACGGACGGGTCGGTGTCGGGGGTGCTGCGGAAGTCGCCCGGTCCCGGACGGCCGCTCGCGGCGAACCGGTCGGGCACGCGGTGCGCCGGGGGGACGGCCCCGTCGAGGGCGGCGACGGAGGCGCGGAACCGCTCCTCCTCCCGCGCGAAGAGCGCCGGGTCGGCCTCGAGCTCGAAGACGGCCGACATGAAGTTCTGGCTCGACGCGCCCTCCTCCAGCCGGCGGATCAGGTAGGCGATCGCCACGTCGAACTCGGCCGGCGCGACGACCGGCGTGTAGAGCAGGAGCGAGCCGACCGTGCGGCGCACCGCCTCCGCCTGGCCCTGGGCCATGCCGAGGAGCATCTCGTACTCGATCCCCTCGCGGACGCCGCGGGTGCCGGCGAGCAGCCACGAGTACGCGACGTCGAAGAGGTTGTGCCCGGCGACGCCGACCCGCACGTTGCGGATCCGCTCCGGGTGCAGCGCGTAGTCGACGACGCGCTTGTAGTTCGTGTCGGAGTCCTGCTTGCTGCTCCAGGTCGCCAGCGGCCAGCCGTGGACCGAGGCCTCGACCTGCTCCATCGGCAGGTTCGCGCCCTTGACCAGGCGCACCTTGATGCCGGCGCCGCCGCGGGCCCGGCGGGCGGCGCTCCACTCCTGCAGGCGGATCATCGCCGAGAGCGCGTCCGGCAGGTAGGCCTGCAGCACGATGCCGGCCTCGAGACCGAGGAACTCCGGCCGGTCGAGGATGCGGGTGAAGACCGCGATGGTGAGGTCGAGGTCCTTGTACTCCTCCATGTCGAGGTTGATGAACTTCTGCGGCGAGGAGGCGGCGGCCCGGGCGAACAGCGGCGCCAGCTCTTCGACGATGTCGTCGACCGCGGCGTCGAAGGCCCACGGGTTGTGCGGGGCAGTGCTCGAGGAGACCTTGATCGAGACGTAGTCGACGTCGTCGCGGGCGAGGAGCCGGTGCGTCCCCTCCAGGCGGCGGTGGGCCTCCTCGCGGCCGAGGACGGCCTCGCCGAGCAGGTTCATGTTGAGCCGGACGCCGTCGCGGCGGATCGCGGCGATGGCCGGGCCCAGGCGGGAGTCGGTCGCGTCGATGATCAGGTGGCCGACCATCCGGCGCAGCACCCGGCGCGCGATCGGCACCACGACGTCCGGGAGGAGCGGCGCCATCACGCCGCCGAGGGCGACCGCGCCGCGCATCGGAGCCGGGAGGAAGGACGGCACGCCGCCCGCGATCGCCTTCAGCGCCGCTGCCGCGACGCGGGTGTCCTCGGGGCGGACGACGCCGTCGACGAAGCCGACCGTGAAGTCCAGGCCGGCCGGGTCCTTCAGCACGCCCGCCAGCTGCGCCCCGGAGGCGTCGATCGGGATCGCGGACGCCTCGCGCAGCCAGCGCCGCACCAGGGCGACGCTCTCGTCGACCAGGCGGGGATCGATCGAATCGGCGGACGGGCCGTCGGCCGCGGGGCCGGTGGCGAGAGCGGGGCTGGCGAGATCCGTCATGGTGCGGTCCTTCTGCTCTGAGGTGGGTGCCTTCAGTATTCGACCGACTACCGTTGAGCAGAAGCGACCGTTCCTTACCGGTACCGGTCAGCTCAGCTGAACGATCGGAGAGACGCCGTGCTCGATGTCCGCCGCCTGGTCCTGCTTCGCGAGGTGGCCATCCGCGGCACTCTCGCCGCCGCGGCCGAGGCCCTCGCCTACAGTCCCTCCGCCGTCTCGCAGCAGCTCGCCGTGCTCGAGCGCGAGGCCGGCGTCGAGCTGCTGCGGAAGGCGGGCCGGCGCGTGCAGCTCACACCCCAGGCCGAGATCCTGGTCGAAGCGGCCGGCGAGGTGATGGCCCTGCTCGAGCGGGCGGAGGCGGCGCTCGCGGCCTCGGGGGAGTCGGTGACCGGGCGGGTGCGGGTCGCGGTGTTCCAGTCGGCCGCGCTCGCGCTCATGCCGGGTGCGCTCCGGGCCGTCGCCGACCGCTTCCCCGAGGTGCGCGTCGAGATGGTGCAGCGCGAGCCCGAGGGTGCGCTGCACGAGACGTCGTGGGCGCGGGAGTTCGACCTCGTCGTCGCCGAGCAGTACCCCGGCCACTCGACCTCCTGGCTGCCCGGACTGGTGCGCAGCGACCTGACGACCGACGCGATCCGCCTCGCCGTGAGCCGCGACTCCGCCGTCGTCGACCTCGCCTCGGCCCGCGACTCCGCCTGGGTGATGGAGCCGCGCGGTACCGCGAGCCGCCACTTCGCCGAGCAGACCTGCCGGGTCGCGGGGTTCGAGCCGGACGTCCGCTTCGAGACCGCCGACCTGCAGGCGCAGATCCGACTCGCCGCCTCCGGCCACGCCGTCGCCCTGATGCCCGACCTGGTCTGGGCGGGCGAGGCCCCGGACTGCCGCCTCCTCGAGCTGCCCGGCACGCCCCGCCGCACGATCTTCACCGCCCAGCGCGAGGCGCAGCTGGCGTCGCCGGCCGTGCGGGTGTTCCGGGAGTGCCTGGCGGAGGTGGCGGGGCGTGCCGGGCAGCTCGAGGAGGCGGCAGTCCGGGGCCTCGCCCGCCC
>NZ_PSUB01000018.1:0-65989 GCF_002931595.1 Rathayibacter sp. AY2B9 | reverse complement strand
CGAGCACCGGCGTCGAGACGGGCTGGACCGCCCCGCCGGCCCCCGCCGACGGCTCCGGCCCTGCCGCGCCCGTCGCCCCGCAGGCGCCCTCCGAGAGCACCTCTCCCGACACCGAGGACGCCCCCACCGGAAGCTGACACCCGACCACCCGCCCCGCTCGCGCGGGGGAACGCCGACGGCCCGGAGGACACTGTCCCCCGGGCCGTCGGCGTCCGTCAGCGCGCGTCGCGGCGGCGGCGCGTCACTCCGAGCGCGAGCGCTCCACCGGCGAGCAGGGCGAGGGCCGCCGCGGCGGTCCAGCCCGTCTCGACGCCGGTGCTCGCGAGTCCCGAGCCGGTCCGCGGAGGAACGGCGCCGGCCGGAGCAGGAGCCGGCGTGCGGGTCGGCTCGGCCGTCGGCGCGACCGTGGGCTGCGCGGTCGGCGCCATGGTCGGCTCAGCCGTCGGCGCCACCGTCGGCTCAACGGTCGGCTCGACAGTCGGCCCCGGGGTCGGCACCGTCCCCGTCCCGAACACGGACTCCGCGGAGCCGAGCGATGCGAGCACCGTCTCGCCGTTCGCGTCGTCCACGCCGTCGTTGTCGGTCACCGCGAACACCTCGCCGGAGCCGGTGATCCCGAGGCCCTCGAGCTTCTCCTGGGTCCAGCCGTTCCCGGCCTGCAGCGCGGGCAGCACGTCGACCGCGAGCGTCTTCTCGAGCATCGGCAGCGTCTCGCCGACCGCCGCGCCGGCCTCCGTCGGCAGCGGCACCGTGTACACGGCCTTCAGCGCGGCGTCCGGCCCGTTGAGCTTGTCGCGCTCGATCACCGCGAGCGTGCCCGCGGGGGTCAGCGTGATCTCCGAGAGCCCGTTCCAGTCGCCGTCCGCCCCGGACACGGCCTCCAGCGGGTAGCCGAAGAAGCTCCAGCTGTCGGCGGCGACGTCGTAGCGCCCGATCCGGACCACTCCGTCGGCGTCGATCGAGGCCTCGCGCTGCAGCGCCGTCCAGACGATCTCACCGGCGGCGCCGTCCTCGACGGTCACTCCCTCGAAGCCCTGCTTGCCCAGTGCGGAGGCGAGCTCCGCGGGCAGGGCGATCCGCTCGGTCACCGCGGCGTCCGCGTCGAGCCGCAGGAGCGCGTTGCCGTCGCCTGTCCCGCCCTCCGTCACGGCCCAGAAGCCGCCGTCGACGCGGGCGGCGATCCCCTCCAGATCCAGAGCGGCGGGCTCGCCGCCCTCGGTCACCGTGAGGGTCGTGTCGAGCAGCGCCGGCGAGACGGAGGTGTCGATCGAGTGGAGTGTGCTCGGCGCGTAGGCGCTGTCGCTCACCGCGTACAGGCGGTCGGGCGCCGCCGGGTCGGTCGAGAGGCCCGAGAGCGCACCCCAGGGCAGCGGCGATCCGTCGACGTCGGCCGACAGCACGGTCGGGAACGCGGGGGCGGAGGCGCCGAGCGCGTAGAGCTGCACGCTCGCGCGGACGGCGGCCTCGGCGTCGTCGGTCTCGCTCGAGACGACCAGCAGGTCGCGCTCGGGCAGGGCGAGCAGCCCCTCCGGACCCGGGGTCGACGGCAGCGCCTGCACGAAGCGCGGCGCGGTCGGCTCCGACACGTCGTAGACGGCCACGAAGTTGGCCCGCTCGGCGCCGACGAACACGTAGGGGACGCCGTCGAAGGTGGCCGAGAGCAGGCCCTCGGGCTCGGAGCCCTTCGCGTCGGAGCGCTTGTCCGGGTAGAGCCCGAGGCGCACCGCGAGGTGGTCGAACGAGCTCCCGGCGTCCCACTGCACGGCCCCGGTCGCGGCGTCGAGGATCGACCAGCCGCGCGTGCCGCCCTTCCAGTCGCCCTCGTTCGCGATCGCGACGTGGTCGTCGCCGACCCAGCCGACCGCGTCGGGCTCGCGCGGGACGTCGGTGATCGAGCCGGTCAGCGAGATCGAGTCGTCGTCGAGCGTGTCGATGCCGCTGACGGAGGCGGTGCCCGCGGTGTACGAGGCGGTGACGGAGCGGGTGGCCAGGTCGACGATCGCGACGGCGTTGTTCTCCTGCAGCGTCACGGCGACGGCCGTGTCGGCCGGGTTGATCGAGACGTACTCGGGCTCCGGGTCCGACGGGGTGTCGAGGCCGGCGAGACCGATGAGGTCGACGTGCTCCGGCACCCAGGCGGAGGGGTCGCCCGCGAGGTCCATCACCACGAGCTCCCCGGCGGGCGCCTGCGGGAGGTCGCCCTCCTCGCCGCCCTCGGGGGCGAGGTCCTCGTCGCGCTGGTTCTCGATCGCGATGACCGCGGTCGAGCCGTCGGTGGTGACGTCGATGGAGTCGGGCTGGCCGCCGAGCTCGATGCTCGCGACGGGCGCGAGGTCGTCGGCGTGCAGCACGCTGACGTGGCCGGAGGGGTTCGCGAAGTCGCCGTCGCTCGTGTCGACCACCGCGAGGACGTACTCGCCGGTCGCGTAGACCGAGGTCGGCTCGCCGCCCACGCCGACGCCGCCGCGCGGCTCGGGGGCGTCGGGGTCCGAGATGTCGAGGACGTCGATGCGCTGCCCGGCGGAGTCCGTCGAGTAGACCAGGCGGCCGTCGGGCGACGCGCTCGAGATCTCGGCGACGGCGGAGTCGGCGGACGGGTCGGCCGCGTTGAGGTAGGCCGGCACCGTGGCGATGCGGGTGAAGAAGGAGTCGCCCGCGGCGGAGGCGGGCAGGGCCGCGGCTCCGAGGGTGCAGCCGGCGAGGGTGACGGTGAGAGCGAGGGTGGCGGTGCGTGTGCGGGTGCGGGTGTGACGAGAGGACACGGGTCTCCTGAGCGGCTTCGAAGGAACCCGCCCACGCTGGCCGCCCCCGGTGAACGCACCGCCGCCCGCAGGTGTCCGCCCGGCGAACGCGCGGTGGCGGAGCCGCGACCGGGCGGGGGTCTCGAGACGCCGCGTGTCGCAGTCCGCCGCACGGACGCCTCGAGATCCGCCAGGCGGCGTGGTCAGCGCGCGAGGCCCTCCGCGGCCGAGCCCCAGGAGCCGAGGGCCGCGCGGACTCGCTCGTCGCGCGCGAGCGTCAACGCCTCCGCGTACCCCTCCTCCAGCACGTCGTCGAGCCGCACCCGCGCACCCGTCTCGGAGGAGCGGACCGCCGCCTCCACCATCGCGAGGCTCCGCACGTTCGAGTGCACCTCGCCCGAGGGCACCGCCCCCGAGCCCAGCACCCGCACGAACTCCGCGAGCGAGCCCGCGATCTCCTCGGGCACGGGCTCGAGCGCGGCGGTCCGCACCGCCTCCGACTCGCGCGACTGCCACTCCGGAGCGCCGTCGCCGTCCCAGTGCGCGGTGCCGCCGGCCCCGTTCACGCGCCAGTCGCCGTTCCACGAGGTCTCGAGGCCGTCGGCGCACCAGCTGCCGGTGTAGCTGAAGCGCACTCCGCCGGCGAACTCGAACACGGCGCTCGCCGCGGCTCCGTCGGCGTACCAGCTCCAGCCCGGGTTGTACTCCTCGCAGTAGACCGCGACCGGGTCGCTGTCGAGCAGGTACCGCGCCGCGTCGAAGGCGTGGATCGCCATGTCGACCAGGAGCACGTGGTCCATCTCGTCGCGGAAGCCGCCGAAGCGGGGCGCCTTCGCGAAGTGCACGGAGGCGGTGCCCAGCTGCCCGAGCCCGGCGATCTGCTCGCGGAAGGCGGTGATCGCCGAGTAGTAGCGGCGCGACTGGCTGGTCATCAGGAGCCGGCCCGAGGCCTCTGCCGTCGCCGCGAGCACCAGCGCCTCGGCGATGGTCGGCGCGATCGGCTTCTCGGAGAGCACGGGCAGCCCGGCGAACAGCGCCTCCGAGCTGACGGGGAGGTGCGCCCGCGGCACGGTCACGTTGACCACGGCGTCGGCGCCGGAGCGCGCGGCGACCTCGGCGACGGAGGTGCCGACCGCGACCGGGCCGACCCCCTCCTCCTCCGTGGCAGCCGTGGCGAGGTCGACGTCGAGGTCGACCAGGCCGACGAGCTCGGCGTCCGGGGAGTCGCGGATGGTGCGGATCCAGGCGCGGCCCATCGCGCCGGCGCCGACCTGGACGAGGCGGACCGTCATCGGACGAGCGCTCCCTCGTAGTCCTGGCCGTTGTGGAAGTCCTCGGTCTCGTAGCGCTGCAGCACCGGGAGGCGGCGCTCGGGGCGCGAGGAGCGCACCCACTCGACGCCGTTCGCGATCACGCGGCGCACCTCGGCCTGGTGGTAGACGGGGTAGTCCTGGTCGCCGGGGGAGAAGAAGAAGATGCGCCCGTGGCCGCGCTTCCAGGTCATGCCGGAGCGGAACACCTCGCCGCCCGTGAAGGTCGAGAGGAACACGAGCTCGTCGGGCGCCGGCACGTCGAAGAACTCGCCGTACATCTCCTGCCGGGGGATCACGAAGGGGTGCGGGATCCCCTGGGCGATGGGGTGCGTGGGGTCGACGGTCCAGACCAGCTCGCGGTCCTGCTCCGAGCGCCAGCGCAGCGTGCAGGTGGTGCCCATGAGCTTGCCGAAGATCTTCGACCAGTGGCCGGAGTGCAGGACGACGAGGCCCATGCCCGAGAGGACGTGGCGCTGGACGCGCTCGACGATCTCGTCGGAGACGTCGCCGTGAGCCATGTGGCCCCACCAGACGAGCACGTCGGTGGCGTCGAGGACGTCCTCGGTGAGGCCGTGCTCGGGCTCGTCGAGCGTGGTGGTGGAGACGGAGGCGCGCTCGCCGAGGTTCTCGCGGATGCCGTCGGCGATCGTGCTGTGCATGCCGTCGGGGTAGATCGCGCGGACCTTCTCCTCGATCTGCTCATGGCGGTTCTCGCCCCAGACGAGGACGCGGACGGGGGAGGAGGGTGTGGTCACGGTGTTCCTTCTTCGACGGTGGAGACGGTGCGGCAGTGGGCGGCCCGACACGGGGTTAACCGCTTTACCGGCCGCGTCTCCTAGGATGCGGGAGACGTCCGCCCCGCGTCAACCACGGCCGGGCGGCGCGAGCGGAGGAGGCGCGGTGGCCACGATGAGGGACGTCGCGCGCCTCGCGGGGGTCTCGATCGCGACGGTCTCGTTCGTGGTCAACGACACCAAGCCCGTCTCGCCCGAGACCCGCGAGCGGGTGCGGGCGGCGATGCGCGAGCTCGGCTTCCGGCCGCACGCCCTGGCCCGCGCTCTCGCGCGGCGCCGCTCCGGGATCGTCGCGGTCGTCTATCCGCTCGTGTCGAGCCGGCCGCTCAACACCGCCACCTCGTTCCTGCTCGGAGCCGCCGAGGCCGCGGCGGAGCAGGACCACTCGATCGTCCTCTGGCCGACGGTCGGCGGCTCCGACCGCCTCGCCGACCTGCGCGCCGACGGCCTGATCGACGGCGTCGTGCTGATGCAGGTCACCAGCGAGGACGAGCGCGTGCCGGTCCTTCGGGACTCCGGCACGCCCTTCGCCCTCATCGGGCGCACCCGCGACCCGTCCGCCCTCGACTGGGTCGACATCGACTTCGAGGGCATGGTCGAGGAGGCGCTCGGCCGGCTCGCCGGCCTGGGGCACGCGCGGGTGGCGCTCGTGCTCGGCCCGGACCGCGACGCCGCGGCCGACTTCGGCCCCTACGCGCGCACCCAGGAGGCGTTCGCGCTCGCCTGCGCGGCCCGCGGCGTCGAGGGCGTGCTGCTGCGCTGCGAGGAGTCGCCCGCCGGTGGCCGCACCCTCGCCCGCTCGTTCGACCCCGCCTCCGCGACCGCCGTGGTGATCGTCAACGGGGGCGCCGCCGTCGGGTTCGCGCACGAGGTGCGGCACCGCGGGCTGCGCGTGCCCGAGGACCTCTCGATCGTCCTGCTCGCCTCCGACCCCGACGTCGCCGACCTGGCCGACCCTGCGCTCGACCTGCTCGTCGCGCCCGGCCGCGAGCTCGGTCGCCGCGGAGTGGAGGCGCTGCTCGCCCGCCTCGCCGACCCCGCGGCACCGCTCCTCCAGGAGCGCATCGGCGGCCCGTGGCGCCCCGGCGGCTCGGTCGCCCCTCCGCGCTGACGGCCGGCGCCCCGGGAAGCCCCGGGAGCGCGCGCTACGGCACGATCGAGTCGATGTAGCCGCCGTCGACGCGCACGGCGGCGCCCGTGGTGGCCGAGGCGAGCGGGGAGGCGAGGTACGCCACCATGTGGGCGATCTCCTCCGGCTCGATGAGGCGCTTCAGCAGCGACTGCGGCCGGTGCAGGCGCATGAACTCGCGCTGCGCCTCCTCCCACGGGAGCTCGCGGTCGACCAGCTCGTAGACGAAGTCCTCGACGCCGCCCGTGTGGGTCGGCCCGGCGAGCACGCTGTTCACCGTCACCCCGGTGCCGGCGGCGGCCTTGGCGAAGCCGCGCGAGACGCCCAGCAGCGCGGTCTTCGACACTCCGTAGTGGATCATCTCGGCGGGCGTGACGACGGCGGAGTCGCTGCCGATGTAGAGGACGCGGCCCCACTCGCGCTCCATCATCCCGGGGAGGTAGGCGCGGGTGAGGCGCACGCCGGTGAGCACGTTGACCTCGAAGTAGCGGCGCCACTCGTCGTCGTCGATGGAGAGCGCATCGGCGGAGCCGAAGATCCCGAGGTTGTTGACGAGCACGTCCACGTCGGCGGCCGCGCGCAGGAGGGAGGCCGTGCCCTTCTCCGTCGACACGTCGGCCGCGACTCCGCGCACCCGCGCCTCCGGCACCGCCGCGCCGACGGCCTCGATCGCCCGGCGGATCGACCGCTCGGAGCGGGCGTTCACGATCACCTCGGCGCCCGCCTCCGCGAGCGTCGTCGCGATGGCCAGCCCGATGCCCTGCCCCGACCCGGTGACGAGGGCCGTGCGCCCGGTGAGATCCAACCCGATCATGCTGCTCCGCTCCGCGCCGCCGCCCGCCGGCCCCGCTCGGGGTCGAGCATGCCACCGAGCCCTGACATCCGGCCCACTCCCGGCTGAGGACGCCCGCGGGTCGCCGCGGCGTCGCTCGGAACGGCGGAGACCGTTGCCAACCGGACACTCGTGCGTTACGGTCTAACCAATCGGCAATACGTATTACCCGCGGGTAGTAGGCCGATGACCCAGACTGTCGACGAGGACGAGGCCGACGCGTGACCCCGATGCAAGCAGATGTCGCCGTGATCGGCGGCGGCCTCGGAGGAGTGGCCGCGGCGATCGCCCTCGCCCGCAACGGCCTCTCGGTCGTGCTGACCGAGCAGTACCCGTGGCTGGGCGGTCAGCTCACCTCGCAGGGCGTCCCGCCGGACGAGCACACCTGGGTCGAGCAGTTCGGCGTCACCGCCGACTACCGGCGCCTCCGCGACGGCATCCGCGGCTACTACCGCCGCAACTACCCCCTCACCGCCGAGGCGATGCGCGACGACCGCCTGAACCCCGGCCGCGGACTCGTGAGCAGGCTCTGCGCCGAGCCCCGCGTCGCCGTCGCCGTGCTCGACGAGATGCTCGCCCCCTACCGCTCGAGCGGAGCGATCCGCGTCGTCACCGGCGTCGTCCCCTTCGCCGTCGACGGCGGCCCGGGCCGGATCGAGCGCGTCCTGCTGCGCGACGCGGTCTCGGGCGAGGAGCTCGCCGTCTCCGGACGGTACGTGGTCGACGCGACCGAGACGGGGGAGCTGCTCCCCCTCGCGGAGGTCGACTACGTCACGGGGTCCGAGTCGCGCGACGAGCACGGCGAGCCCAGCGCTCCCGCCGTCGCCGACCCGATGAACGTGCAGGCCGTCACCTGGTGCTTCGGCTTCGACAGCGCGGACGGCGACCACACCATCGAGCGCCCGGCCGACTACGACTACTGGCACGAGTACGAGGTGCCGTTCTGGGGCGGGAAGCTCCTCTCCTTCACCGCGCCGAACCCGAGGACGCTGCGCCCCGAGACCCGCACGATGCACGTGAACGCCGTGGGCGACACCCGCACCGCGGACCAGCGCGCGCAGGGCGGGGACACCGACCTCTGGATGTTCCGCCGGATCCTCGCGACCGAGACCCTCCGGCCGGGCACGCTCGACAGCGACATCGTGCTCGCGAACTGGCCGATGCTCGACTACCTCGACAGCTCGATCCTCGACGTGCCGGAGCCGGAGAAGCACCTCGCCGGCGCCCGCGCGCTCTCGCTGTCGTACTTCTACTGGCTCCAGACCGAGGCGCCCCGGCCCGACGGCGGCCGCGGCTGGCCCGGGCTCCGGCTCCGCGGCGACGTGATGGGCACCGCCGACGGCCTCGCGCAGGCCCCCTACATCCGCGAGTCCCGCCGGATCCGCGCGCTCACCACGGTGCGCGAGCAGGACGTCTCCGTCGCCGCCCGCGGGACGGGGAGCCCTGCGCGCTTCGACGACTCCGTCGGCGTGGGCATGTACCGGATCGACCTGCACCCGACCACCGGAGGCGACAACTACCTCGACGTGGAGTGCTCACCGTTCGAGATCCCGCTCGGCGCCCTCGTGCCGCGCACCCCGACGAACCTGCTGCCAGGGGGCAAGAACATCGGGACGACGCACATCACCAACGGCGCGTACCGCCTCCACCCCGTGGAGTGGAACATCGGCGAGGCCGTCGGAGAGCTGGCGGCCCTCGCCCTCGCCGAGGACCTGTCGCCCCACGAGATCGCCGCCGACCCCGCCCTCGTCGCCCGCCTGCAGGCGAGGCTCGAGTCGCGCGGCGTAGAGACCCACTGGCCCGACGTCGTCGGGTACTGACCGGGAACACCGAGAAGACCATTGGAGAAAGAGAGACGATGAGACCAGCGAAGAAGCTGATGGCCTCGCTCGCCGCAGTCGGAGTGATCGCCGCCCTCTCGGGCTGCGGCGCCGCCGGCGGCGGGGACGACTCAGCACCCGTCGCTCTGAGGATGTCCGTCTGGACCTCCGACGAGAAGCAGCTCGCCCTGTTCGACTCGATGGCCGACGAGTACATCGCCGACCACCCCGAGATCGAGTCCGTGACCTTCGAGTCCCTCCCGTTCGCGGACTACAACTCGACCCTGACCACGCAGGCCGCGGGCGGCAACGCCCCCGACCTCGCCTGGGTGGGCGACATCGCGAAGGACCTGATCGACGCCGGAGCGCTCGCTCCGCTGACCGAGACCTTCGAGGGGACCGAGGGCTACGAGTACGACGACATCCTGCCCAGCGTGGCGCAGTCGTTCAGCCAGGACGGCGAGCTCTACGCGTACCCGTTCTCCAACTCGCCGTTCGCGCTGTACGTGAACCAGGACCTCATCGCGCAGGCCGGGCAGACCGTCGACCCCGCGACGCTCAGCTGGGAGGACGTCGACCGCATCGGCGCGGCCGTCAACGAGTCGACCGGCAAGGCCGGCTACATCATCCGCGACTTCGACTTCTCGGGCTGGCTGAGCCTCGCGAACCTCTGGGCGGGCTGGGGAGCCCAGCCGTGGAGCGACGACGGGACCCAGTGCACGATGGACTCGCCCGAGATGGTGGAGGCGTTCCAGTTCTTCCACGACTCGGTCTACGTCAGCGGCGCGACCCCCGGACCCGGCGTGACGGCGGACTTCTTCGCCGGCGACGCCGCGTTCACGACCGCGCAGGTCTCGCGCGCGAGCCTGCTCGACGGCTCGTTCCCGTTCGAGATCTACCCGCTGCCCGTCGGCCCCGCCGGCGAGTACGGCAACATCGGCCAGGCCGGCATGGCGGCGCTCGCAGGCGGCGACCACGTGGAGGAGGCGACCGGCTTCCTCTCGTTCATGACCAACCCGGAGAACTCCGCGAAGCTCGCGCAGTTCTTCCCGCCGCCCCGCGAGTCGCTGCTGTCCGGTGAGGAGCTGGCGAAGGTCAACACCCGCCTCAGCGCCGAGCAGCTCGACCGCGTCGTGGTCGACGAGCTCGCCGACGTGTCCGCCACCCCTCCGGTGACGAGCCCCGCCGAGATCACCTCGGTCGGCAAGACGGCGCTGGACCGCATGTGGTCGGCCGACGCCGACGTCGCCGAGGTGCTCGGAGGCGTCTGCGACGCCATCGCGCCCGTCCTCCAGGGGAAGTGATCCCGTGACCGCGACCTCGACGGACAGCCGCCGATCCGCTCCCGCCGGCGCCTACTGGAACCTCCGGCGCCGCGACGCGCTCGCCGGCTGGCTCTTCATCGCGCCCCAGCTGCTCGGTGTGATCGTGTTCGTGCTGCTGCCCGTCGGGCTCGCGGTCTGGTTCAGCCTCAACGAGTGGAACGTCTTCACCGGCTCCATGACCTTCGTGGGCGGCGAGAACTACGAGCGGGCGATCAACGACCCGAGCATCGGCGCGGTGCTCGGCACGACCGCGGTCTTCTCCGGGGGAGTGGTCGTCCTGAACCTCGCCCTCGGGCTGGGCCTGGCCGTGCTGCTCAACCGGAGGATCCCGGGCGGCGCCCTGTTCCGCACGCTCTTCTTCTCGCCCGTCGTCATCTCGGTGGTCGCCTGGACCCTCGTCTGGGGCTTCCTCCTCCAGGACAACGGCGCGATCAACGGCCTGCTCTCGCTGGTCGGCCTCGACGGGCCGAACTGGCTCCGGGAGGGGCCCACCGCGATGGCGAGCGTCATCGTCACGCAGGTCATCCGCAGCGTCGGCGTCAACATGGTGCTCTTCCTCGCCGCGCTGCAGGGAGTGCCGGGCGACCTCTACGAGGCGGCCCGCCTGGACGGCGCGAGCCCCCGCGCGATCTTCTTCCGGATCACGCTCCCGCTCATCTCGCCCACCCTGCTCCTCACCGCCATCCTCACGATCGTCGGCTCGCTGCAGGCGTTCGCGCAGGTCGCCGTCCTGACCGAGGGCGGGCCGGAGCTGTCGACGACAGTGCTCGTCTACTACGTGTTCCAACAGGCCTTCGAGTTCAGCGACATCGGCTACGGCGCGACGCTCTCGCTGATGCTGCTCCTCTTCGTCCTGATCCTCACGGTCGTGCAGTGGCAGCTGCGCAGGAAATGGGTCTTCTATGAGAACTGACGCCGTCGTCGAGCAGGGGACCCCGCTCACGCCACGCCTCGAAGCCGTCCCGGAGCCGCCCGTCAAGCGCCGCCGCGGCCGCAGCCCGCTCATGACCGCCCTGCTCGTCGTGACGCTGATCCTGCTCGTGCTGCCGTTCGCGGTGCCGACGTTCTGGATGATCGCCTCGTCGTTCAAGCCGGTGAACGAGATCTTCTCGAACCCGCCGACCCTGCTGCCGGACTCGCCGAGCCTGGCGGGCTACGCCGAGGCGTTCCGGTTCCAGCCGTTCGCGCTCCAGTACTGGAACAGCCTCTACATCGCGGTCACGGTCACCGTGGTGACGCTGCTGGTCTCGAGCCTGGCCGGCTACGCCTTCGCCCGGATCCCGTTCCCGGGACGCAACGCGGTGTTCCTCGTCGTCCTGACCGGCCTGCTGGTGCCGACGGAGGTGACGATCATCCCGCTGTTCCAGATCTTCCGGCAGCTCGGCTTCATCGACACCCACGTGCCGCTGCTGCTGGTGCCGATGGTCGGAGCGCCGGCGGTGCTGGGCACGTTCATCATGCGGCAGTACTTCATCGCGATGCCCGGCGAGCTCGAGGAGGCCGCGCGCCTGGACGGCCTCGGCCGCTTCGGGATCTGGCGGCGCATCTTCCTGCCGCTGTCCAAGCCCGCGCTGTCGGCCGTCGCGATCCTGACCTTCCTCGGGTCCTGGAACATGTACCTCGAGCCGACGGTCTACCTGACCTCACCCGAGCTCTTCACCCTGCCCCAGGCGCTCACCCGCTTCACCGACGCCTACGGCGGGGAGATGTGGGACGTGCAGCTCGCCGCGGCGACGATGACGGTCGTGCCCGTGCTGGCCGTGTTCCTCCTCGCTCAGCGGCAGTTCGTGGAAGGGCTCGCGCACTCCGGTCTGAAAGGCTGACCCGGTGTTCACGGATCGCCCCCTCGCCGCCCTCCGCGAGTTCCGTGCGGAGGTCGCGGAGCCCGACGACTTCGACGCCTTCTGGCGGGCCACCCTCGCGCTCGGGCGGGAGGGCGGCCCCGGCGTCAGCGCCGCGCCGGTCGACGCGGGCCTCCCGCTGGTGCGGGTGCGGGACGTGCGGTTCCCCGGCTTCGCGGGCGAGCCGATCGCCGCCTGGCTGGTGACCCCCGCAGCGGACCCGGGCGCCCCGCTCCCCGTGGTGATCGAGTACCCCGGGTACGGCAGCGGACGGGGCCGTCCGATCGAGCACCTCTGGATCGCCGCCGCCGGGTACGCGCACCTGGTCGTCGACGCGCGAGGCCAGGGAGCCGGCCGCCTCGCCCGCTCCGGAGCCACCCCCGACCCCCACGGCAGCGGACCCGCGTACCCCGGGGTCACGACCCGCGGCATCGAGTCGCCCGAGAAGTACTACTACCGGCGCCTGATCGCGGACGCGGCGCTCGCCGTCGACGCCGTGGAGGCGCTCCCCGGGCTGGACCCGGACCGAGTGTCGGTCTTCGGCGGCAGCCAGGGCGGAGCGCTCGCGACCGCCGCGGCGGCGCTGCGCCCCCGGGTGCGCGCGGCGATCGCCCTGGTGCCCTTCCTCTCCGACGTCCTGCGCGCCACGACCGTCACGAACGAGGCGCCCTACGTGGAGATCGCCCGCTACCTGGCGACCCGCCCCGAGGACCTCGACGCCGTCGAGCGGACCCTCTCCTACGTCGACGGCGTCCACTTCTCGCGGCGCCTGCGCTGCCGGGTGCACCGCTCGGTCGGCCTGATGGACCCGATCTGCCCGCCCTCGACGGTCTTCGCCTCCCACAACGTCTCCGGCGGCGAGACGTCGATCGACGTGTGGCCGTACAGCGGGCACGAGGGCGGCGGGGTCGGCGACCGCGAGCGGGCGCTGGAGGTGCTGCGAGAGGTCCTGTGACCGGACGGGCGTGACCCCGCGTCTCAGGACGTCGGCTCCTCCTCCATCCCGAGCCGCATCGCCAGGTCCATGGCGCGCAGGCGGGCCGGCGAGACGTCGTAGGGCAGGCTCCGGATGATCTCGCCGGCGCTCCGGGCGCGGGAGCCCTGTGCGGGATCGGGGGCCGGCGCGGGGTCCTCGGGCGGGTGCGCCTCGTCCCACGCGTCGAAGATCGCCTCGTCCTCCTCGAGCTGACCGGACTCCTTGACGACGCGCATCAGCCGGGCCTCGAAGGCGTGCCGCTCCTGCGCCACCTGCTCCACCCGGGGGTCGTCCTCGGCGACCGTGTCGTCGAGGGCCTCCTCGGCGGCGTCGACGCGGTCGGCCTCCGCCCGCAGCGCCGGATCGGCGGCGAGGACGACGAAGCGGCCGGCCTGGGAGACGGCGCCCAGCGGGCCGAACATCCGCTCGGTGACCAGCAGGGTGTCGAGGTCGGCCTGGCGCAGCGAGCCCTCGGGTGCGCCCTCGAGGCGGCGCGAGACGATGTCGTCGAGCAGCCCCAGTCGGCCGCCGAGGGTCCGCATGCGCCGGACCGAGGCCCGCTTCCGCTGCAGCTCCTCCTCCTGCGCGGCGAGCGCGGCGTCCAGCCGCGCGAGGACGCCCGCGACCTCGTCCTCGCGGTCGGCGCTGTCCTCGGCGCCGGCCGGGGCTGCGACGGCGAAGGCGTCCCGGATGTCCTCGAGCGCGACCCCGGCGTCGGCCAGGCGGCGGATCCAGAGCAGCCGGATGATGTCGTCGTAGCCGTAGCGCCGACGACCGTCTCCGCCCCGCTCGCGCTCGGGGAGCAGGCCGAGCCGGTGGTAGTGGCGGATCGCCCGCGGAGTGACGCCGGCGAACGCGGCGGCGTCGCCGATCTGCACCTGGCGTGGCGGGGCGGGGAACGACTGCATGGGGGGGCCTCTCCGATCGGGACGGTGTGCATCGAGCAGACCACATGACGCAGGGGCAGGAGCAAGCCGGCTCGGCCTGCTCCCGCCCCCGCGTCCCCTCGCGCTCAGCGCGCCAGGCGCACCGTCGCGATCTCGAACGGACGCAGCTCGAGGCGCACGTCGGCCGACTCCGCCTCGACGGAGCTCTCGATGCGGACCTGCTCGGTCGGGCGCTCCATCAGGTCGGTGCGGGTGACCGCCCGGACGGCGAAGGCGGCGCGGAGGGTCGCTGCGGCGCGGCGGCCGAGCGACTCGTAGAGTCGCACGATCACGTCGCCGCTCCCGTCGTCCGCCGCCTTCACAGCCTCGACGATCACCGAGGGGTCGTCGATCGACACCAGGGGAGCGACGGGCGCGGCGCCGGTGAGCCTGCGGACCGGGGTGTTCAGCGCGTAGCCGGCCTCGACGGCGTCGGGCAGCTCGGCGCCGACCACGAGCGACACTGCGAGGCGGTGGCGGCCCTGGTCGGCGTCCGGGTCGGGGAACAGCGGCGCGCGCAGGAGCGAGAGCCGGACCGTGGTCGTCGGGGTGCCGGCCGCGGCGCGGTCGCGGGTGATGTCGTGCCCGTAGGTGGAGTCGTTGACGACCGCGACGCCGAAGCCCGGCTCGCCGACGTGCACCCAGCGGTGCGCGACGGTCTCGAAGCGGGCGGCGTCCCACGTCGTGTTCACGTGGGTCGGGCGGTGCACGTGGCCGAACTGGATCTCGGACGTCGCCCGGTCCGAGAGCAGGTCGAGCGGGAAGGCGAGTTTGAGCAGCTTGCGGCGCTCGTGCCAGTCGATGTCGAGGTCGAGGTCGACGGCCGCCCTGCCGATCTGCAGCGAGACGGTCTGCACGACCGTGGAGCCGCCGAACGAGCGGGTGATCACGACCGCCGGCACCTCGCGGCCGAGCGGGTCGCTCACGGTGCCGGCGCGGACCGAGTCGACGCCGACGAGGTCCTCCACCGTGCGGCGGTAGTTGTCGTCGAGGTCCCAGGCGTCCCACTTGTTCGGGGTGTCGCGGTGGAGCTGGAGGAGCCCCGCGGCGGCGCCGGCGGGCACGACCTCCCGGCCGCTCGCGAGGTCCACGACCGACTCGAGGAGTCCGGAGGCGCCGATCCGCACCCGGACGAGCCCGTTGTCGAGGACGTGGGCGTCGCCGTCGGAGCGGAGCGTCGGGGCCGAGTGCTCCGCGGCGGGGTCGGCCGCGGCCGCGCCGAGCGCCGGCACGCCCCCGACGGCGAAGGGGGAGGAGTTCACCAGCAGCTCCGCGGAGCCCTCGCCGGCGAGGGCCCGGACGGTCTCGGCGATCATCTCCTCGATCCGCTGCGCGATGCGGGCGTAGTTCTCCTCCGCCTCGCGGTGCACCCAGGCGATGGAGGTGCCGGGCAGGATGTCGTGGAACTGCTGCAGGAGGACCGTCCGCCACATCTCACGCAGCTCGTCGGCCGGGTACGGGACCCCGGCGCGGACGAGGGCCGTGGTCGCCCACAGCTCGATCTCGCGGAGCAGGTGCTCGCTGCGGCGGTTGCCCTGCTTGGTGCGCGCCTGCGACGTGTAGGTGCCGCGGTGGAACTCGAGGTAGAGCTCGCCCGACCAGGTGGGCGCGTCCGGGTACTCGGCCTGCGCCTCCTCGAAGAAGCGGCGGGGTGTGGACAGCTCGACGGTCGGCGAGCCCTCGAGGCTGCGCGTGCGGCGGGCGGCCGCGATCATCTCGCGGTTGGGGCCTCCTCCGCCGTCGCCGTAGCCGAAGGGCACGAGCGACATGGTGCCGCTGCCCTTCTCGGCGTACTGGCGCTCGGCGCGGGCGAGGTCCTCGCCGGAGAGGTCGGAGTTGTAGAGGTCGACGGGCGGGAAGTGCGTGAACACGCGGGTGCCGTCGATGCCCTCCCACCAGAAGGTGTGGTGGGGCATCGTGTTGGTCTCGTTCCACGAGATCTTCTGCGTGAGGAACCAGCGCCCGCCCGCTCCGGCGATGATCTGCGGCAGCGCGGCGGAGTAGCCGAAGGAGTCCGGGAGCCAGACCTCCTCGGTGTCGATCCCGAACTCGTCGAGGAAGAAGCGCTTGCCCTCGAGCAGCTGGCGTACGAGCGCCTCGCCGCCGGGCATGTTCGTGTCCGACTCGACCCACATCCCGCCGACCGGCACGAAGCGGCCCGCGAGCACGTGGCCGCGGACGCGCTCGAACAGCTCCGGGTGGTCGCGCTTGAGCCACGCGTACTGCTGCGCGGAGGAGGCGGCGAAGACGAAGCCCTCCTCGCGCTCGATCAGGTCGCAGACGTTCGAGAAGGTGCGGGCCACCTTGCGGGCGGTCTCGCGGGCGGGCCAGAGCCAGGCGGAGTCGATGTGGGCGTGGCCGACGGCGTGCAGGTGGTGCGCGCTGGCCGAGGCGGGGCGCTCGAGGACCGTCCTCAGCGCCTCCCGGCCGGCGGCGGCGGTGCCGGACACGTCGTCCGGATCGAGGACGTCGACGGCGCGGTCGAGGGCGCGCACGATCTCGGCGCGGCGCTGGGAGGACTCGGGCAGCTGCCCGATCAGCCCGACGAGCACGGCCATGTCCTGCTCCAGCTCCCAGACCTCCCGGTCGAGCAGTCCGAGCTCGAGGCGTCGGAGGCGGTAGAGCGGGTCGGACGGCAGGGCGCCGTCGGCGGGGCGGCCGCCGAGCGCCGTGGGGGTGAAGGACCAGTCGCCGGTGATGTTCGGGTTGGCGGCGGCCTCGATGTAGAGCTCGACCGTGCGGTCGCCCGCCTCGCGGCCGGGCAGCCGGTCGAGCGGGACCGACTGGTTGAACGGCTCGACGGCCTTCACGACCGTGCCGGTCGCGGTGAAGACGAGCCCCTCCGCCTCGAAGCCGGACTGGGCGCCGGTGTAGCCGAGGTCGACGACGAGCTCGGGCTCGCAGCCGTCGACGCCGACCCAGGAGGCGGGGATCTCGCCGCGCACGTGGAACCACACGGTGCCCCAGGGGGCGCCCCACGGCTCCCCGATGCGGGCGGGCGCGTAGGACGCGGCCCGCGCCTGGTCGAAGGGGACCGGCTCGCCCGGAGCGGTCCACGACTCGATCCCGAGCGGCTCGACCGCCCGGTGGATCGCCGGCCGGAGGCTCTCGGCGCGGAAGCGGGCGATGCGGGCTTCGATGCGGGTGCTGTCGTCATGCATGCGTTCTGGTGCTCGTTCCGTGTGCAGTGGGGGAGGGCGGCGGCGCGGAGGGCGCCGCCGCCCGGGGTCAGGAGGCGATGACGACGCGGTGCCCGTCGGGGAAGACGGCCACCTTCCGCCAGGTGTCGCCGGAGCGCTCCCAGCCCTCGTTGACCTGTCCGGCCGGAGGGGTCGGGATGGTCTCGGGGGCGCGGGCGACCGTGGTGTAGCCGGCCGCGCGCTCCACCCGGCCGCGGCCGAGCTCGAACGAGGTCAGGCGTCCGTCGTCGACGATCAGCGAGCCCTCGTCCACTCCCGCGGCGCCGCGCTCGATGAACGGGTTCACGAGGCGCGTCTGGGAGGAGTCGCTGCCCAGCACGATCGCCTTCTGCTGCGGGAAGCGGCCGAGGCTGAGCCCGTAGAAGCCGCCGAGGACGGTGAGGTTGCGCACCTCGAAGTCCGCTCCGCCGTTCGTCAGGCCGACGCCGAGGCAGTTCGCGCCCGAGGTCGGGAAGAAGTTCGGGTTCACGATCATGTGGCTCGTGCCGGCCTCGATCAGCACCTCCCAGCCGTCGCGGGAGCCCTCCGAGCGGAAGTTGATCAGGGTCAGGCCGGAGTTGACCGAGCGCCGGTTCTCGTTGCGGATCGACCGGAGGCCGACCGTGCCGCCGATGGCCTGGCAGTCGAGCAGCGTCATGTTCGTCGGCGCGAGGAGGAAGCCGCCGAGGCCGGGGCTGATCGCCTCGACGTTGGTCATCGAGCCGCCGATGGAGGCCTTGCCCGAGTCCTCCACGCCCCAGCCCGCGGGGGCGACGATCTTGATCTTGTTCCAGGAGTTGGCGTACGAGTACTCGTCGTCGACGCCCGACACGAAGGTGGCGCGCTCGCGGAAGATGCCCGACTTGCCGGTCTTCTGGATCCACAGGTTGCGGAACTCGCAGTTGACCAGCGAGCGCAGCGACATCCCGTGGCCGCCGGAGGGCGTGCCCGTCATCTCGAAGTCGGCGAGGACGACGCCGGTGGCCTTGTTGTTGTTGGCGGGACCGGCCGCGTCGCCGGTCTGGCCGGAGACGGTGAAGATGTCGCGGGTCGAGCCCTCGATCTGGACGATCCTCGTCTGGCGCATGCCGGCGCCGACGATCTTCGGCCCGGCGTAGCCGTAGGGCGGCCCGTTCTCGGGCTGCACCGGGTAGCCGCGGTAGTCGACCGCGAGGCCCGTCACCCGGATCTCGCCGGCGGGCAGCGACACCTCGCCGCCCGGAGCGGTCATCGCCTTGTCGATGGCCGCCTGCACCGCGCGGGTGTTGTCGGCGCCGGCGCGGTCGTCCCAGCGGAACTCCTTGTCGAGCGGTGAGATCGGCCCCTCGGTGACGCTCAGGCGCTTCTTCTGCCCGGGAGCGTCGGCCGGGGGCGCGGCGGCGGCTGGAGTGGCGGCGCCGACGGCTCCTGCCGCGCCGGCGAGGGCGGCGGCGCCCCCGGCGAGGAAGAGGCGGCGCGAGTTGTCGGGCCTGCGCTGCGGATCGTGCTCGGGCTGCTGATCGGGCTTGTGCTGCCGATCGGGCCTCGGGGAGGCCGTGGTCTGGTTGTCTGGGTCTGCGGGATTCATCATCGTCGACGTTCCGCCCTCTCTCGCCCCGGATGGGCGTACGGCGATCCTTCGTCATCGGTAGCCTGAGGTCAAGAAGTAATACCTATTACCAGGATGAAGCGGGGGTGTCCGGGTGCCGCGGATCACGCAGAAGGACATCGCGCGTCTCGCGGGAGTCAGCCAGACGACGGTGTCGTTCGTGCTCAACGACAAGGGCGAGCAGCTCGCCCGGGTCCCGGAGGCGACGCGGGCGCGGATCCTCAAGGCGATCCAGGAGACGGGGTACGTCGCCGACCCCATCGCGCGCCGCCTCAAGCAGGTCGGCACCGGCATGATCGGCGTCTACACCTACGAGAGCCTGTTCCCGCTCGACCGCGAGGACTTCTTCCACCCGTTCCTCGCCGGCATCGAGGAGGAGGCGCAGAACCGCGACATCGACCTCCTCCTGCTGACCAGCGGTCGCGTCGGCGGCCGTCGCGGCGGCCTCAGCGGCGGCACCACCCGGCTGCGCCTGGCCGACTCCTGCATCCTCCTCGGGCAGCGCATGCCCCGCGAGGAGCTCGAGTTCCTCAACGCGAGCGGCTTCTCCTTCGTCAGCATCGGCCGCCGCGACGACGCCGGCGGGCCCGTGCCCTACGTGGCCGCCGACTACGCGTCGATCGTCCGCGAGCTGATCTCCTGCGCGCGCGCCCTCGGCCACACCCGCTTCGCCTACGCCGGCCACGGCGAGGGTGTCGAGTCGTACACCGACCGCATGGCCGGCGCGCGGGCCGAGCTCGGCGACGGCTTCCTCCACCTCGTGCCGGGGCCGGAGGCGTCGCCGCGGGAGTGGATCCGCCGGATCGCCGCCGAGGGCGTCACGGTCGTCCTCGCCGAGCAGGAGGAGCAGTTCGTCCTCCTGCAGGAGGCCGCCGAGGCCGAGGGGGTGGCGGTGCCGGGCGACCTGTCGCTGGTGTCGCTCTCCGGATCGGCCGACCGCACCGGCTGGCAGGCCGGCTTCGAGCTGCCCCGGCGCGACATGGGCCGCCGCGCCGTGCAGATCCTCATCGAGGGCGACCCCGCGCGACGGGAGCAGCAGCTCCTCCGCTGCACGCTCGTCGACGGCGCCTCCCTGGCCGCGGCCCCGGCCTGACCGCTCAGTCTGAACGGCCGGGCTCAGCCCGAGTGGTGGCGCCCGATGGGCAGCACCAGCGGCGTCCGCGAGACCGGGTCCTCGATCACGCGCGACTCCATCCCGAACACCGCGCGCACCGTCTCCGGCGTCACCACCTCGGCGGGCGTGCCCGAGGCGTACAGGGCGCCGTCGCGCACGGCGACGAGGTGGTCGGCGTAGCGGGCGGCGAGGTTGAGGTCGTGCAGCACGATCACGATGGTCGTCCCGCGCGAGCGGTTGAGGTCGGTGAGCAGGTCGAGCACCTCGACCTGGTGCGACACGTCGAGGTAGGTCGTCGGCTCGTCCAGGAGGAGCACGTCGGTCCGCTGGGCGAGGGCCATCGCGATCCACACCCGCTGGCGCTGCCCGCCCGAGAGCTCGTCCACGGGGCGGTCGGCGAGCTCGAGCGTGCCGGTGTCGCGCAGCGCCTCCTCGACGATCGCGTCGTCGTCCGATCCGGAGCCGCGGCCGAAGAGGCCCCGGTGCGGGTAGCGGCCCCGGGCGACCAGGTCCGAGACGGCGATCCCCTCCGGCGCGATCGGGGTCTGCGGCAGCAGCCCCACCTGCTGCGCGACCTGGCGCGTCGGGAGCCGGTGGATCGCGCGCCCGTCGAGCAGGACACTCCCCGAGCGCGGGGTGATCAGCCGCGCCATCGCGCGCAGGAGCGTCGACTTGCCGCAGGCGTTCGCGCCGACGATCACCGTGATCCGGCCGGGCGGCACGGCGAGCGAGAGCCCGTCGACCACGACGCGCTCGTCGTAGGCGAGGGTGACCGCGTCGGCGGCGAGGGTGGGCGGGGCGTCGGTCACAGGGAGCCTCCGGAGCGGTTGCGGCGGGCGAGGAGCCAGAGCAGGAAGGGCGCGCCGAGGGCGCCGGTGACGACGCCGACCGGGAAGCGCGCGCCCGAGAACAGCGCGCCGACGACGTACTGGGCGAGCAGGTCGGCGGCGAGCACTACGACCGCGCCGACCAGGGCGGAGGGGATCAGCAGCGTGCGCGCGCTCGGCAGGATCCGCCGCGCGATCGGCCCCGAGACGAAGGCGACGAACGCGATCGGGCCGGTGGCGGCGGTCGCGACGGCCACGAGGCCGACTCCGACCGCGAGCAGGGCCAGCCGGCTGCGCCGCACGTCGAGTCCGAGCGCGGTCGCCGACTCGTCGCCGAGCTGCAGCACGCCGAGCCGGCCCGAGAGCAGCAGCGCCAGCGGCACCAGCACGAGCATCGTCAGCGCGAGCGGCGGGACGGAGGGCCAGGCGGCCGAGTTGAGGCTGCCGGTCAGCCAGCGCAGCGACTCCTGGACGTCCTCGAAGTCGGCGCGGGTCTGCACATAGGCGATCACGCTCTGGAACATCGCCGCGACGCCGATGCCGATGAGGATCAGCCGCGCCCCGATCACTCCGCCGCCCTCGGCCAGCCCGGCGATGATCAGGGCTGTCGCGAGCCCGGCCGCGACCGCGATCACCGAGACCGCGCCGCCCGAGAGCCCGAAGAACGCGATCGCGACGACGGCCGCCGCGCTCGCCCCCGACGTGATGCCGATGATGTCGGGGCTGGCGAGGGCGTTGCGCAGCATCGTCTGGAAGATCACGCCGCCCATCCCGAAGCCCACGCCCACCAGGACGGCCGTGATGGTGCGCGGCAGCCGCAGCGTGCCCACGGTGAAGGAGGCGCCCGGCACGGTCTCGCCGAGGATCACGCGGACGACCTCCGGCACCGAGTAGACCGTGCTGCCGACCGTGAGCGAGACGACGACGAGCGCCAGCGCGAGCACCGCGAGGACCGCGCAGCCGATGACCGTGCGTTGACGGCGCAGCGTGCGGCCGGCCGCGATGCCGACCGCGGCGGGCGCCTCCGCGGTCCTCACAGCGCCCGCACCTTCGAGCGGCGCACGATCGCGATGAGCACCGGGGCGCCGATCAGCGCGGTCACGATGCCCACCTCGACGTCGCTCGGCCGGGCGACCACGCGGCCGACCACGTCGGCGACGAGCAGCAGCAGGGCGCCGAGCAGAGCGGAGGAGGGCAGCAGCCAGGCGTGCGCGGGGCCGGTGACGCGGCGGGCGAGGTGCGGGACGACCAGGCCGATGAATCCGATCGGTCCGGCGATCGCGGTCGCGGCGCCGCAGAGCAGCACGGCCGCGAGCCCCGCGACCAGGCGGATGCGCCCCACGCGCCGGCCGAGGCCGGTCGCCAGGTCGTCGCCGAGCGCCAGGGCGTCGAGCCCTCGCGCGCTGGAGAGGGCCAGCACCGCGCCGACCGCGAGGAACGGGAGGACCTGCAGGATGCTCGCGGTCTCGGCGCCGCCGACTCCGCCGACCTGCCAGAAGCGGAAGCGGTTCAGCGTGGTCTCCTGGGTGAGCAGGACCGCGCTGATGAGGGAGGTGAGCGCGGCGGCGGTGGCGGCTCCGGCGAGGGCGAGCTTCAGCGGAGTGGCGCCCTCGCGGCCGAGCGAGGCGACCGCGTAGACGAACGCCCCGGCGGCGGCGGCTCCGAGGAACGCGAGCCAGATGAACTGCGGCAGGCTCGTCGCGCCGACCCCGGCGATCCCGAGCACGACCGCGAGCGAGGCGCCCGAGTTGAGGCCGAGGATGCCCGGATCGGCGAGCGGGTTGCGGGTCAGGCCCTGCATCACGGCTCCGGCGAGCCCGAGCGCGGCGCCGACCAGGATCGCGAGGACCGTCCGCGGCACCCGCCCCTGCACCGCCGCGTCGACGATGGACGCCGGATCGGGCGAGGTCAGCGCCGGCCAGACCTCGCCGAGCGGGATCTCGCGGGAGCCGTACACGAGCGAGAGGACCGACGCGACGGCCAGCGCGACGAGGGCGACCGCCAGCGCGGTCGCCCTCGTCTTCCGGGTGGGTGCGGTGCGGGTCACGACACCTTGTCGGCGGCCGCGGCGAGGCCGGCGGTGTACTCGTCGAGCACCCACGGGATGCTGAGCAGGTTCGGCGACGAGGTGGCCATGGCGGCGGAGGAGCCGTCCTCCAGCACGTAGACGGAGCCGCGCTCGACGGCCGGGATCTTGGAGAGCAGCGGGTCGGCCTGCAGTGCGGCGAGGGTCGTGTCGTCGCCGTAGACGACGAGCACGTCGGCGTCGAGCTGGTCGGCGTTCTCGGAGCTGATGGTGCCGCTGAACGCCTCCGAGTCGCCGGAGAGCTCGACGACGCTCGGGGCGACGTCGAGCCCGAGGTCCTCGACGAACTTCACGCGCGCGTCGTTCGGCGTGTAGTAGGTGAAGGTGCTCGCGTCGGTCGGGTCGTACCAGCCGTACATGAACGTGGTGCCCGCGAGCTGCGGGTAGGACGCGGTGGTCTGCGTGATGTCGCTCTCGATCTCGCCGACCTTCGCGACGGCCTCGTCCTCGAGGCCCAGCGCGGCGCCGTCGAGCTTCGCGGAGTCCTGCCAGGTCGTGCCCCAGGGCAGGCCCGGGTAGGCGACGGTGGGTGCGATCTGGCTGAGGGTGTCGTAGTCCTGCCGGGTGATGCCGGAGTAGGCCGAGAGGATCACGGTCGGGCTGAGGTCCGAGATCGCCTCGAAGGGCACGCCGTCGGTCTCGTCGAACAGGGTCGGGGTCTCGGCGCCGGAGGCGTCGAGCGCCTCCTTCGTCCACACCAGCAGGCCGTCGCCGTCCTCGTCGCCGTAGGAGGCGCGGGTGAAGCCGACCGGGGTCACGCCCAGCGCGAGCGCCACGTCCTGATTGGTCCAGCTCGTCGCGACGACGCGGTCGGCCGACTCGACGGTGGTGCTGCCGAAGGCGTGGTCGACGGTGACGGGGAAGCCCTCGCTGCTCTCGGCGGCGCTGCTCTCGGACGTGCCCTCGGAGCCGGCGTCGGCTCCTCCCGAGCAGGCGGTGAGCAGCAGCGCGGCGAGGCCGAGCGAGGCGACGGCGGTCAGGCGGAGGGGGGTGCGAGTGGCGGGCACGGCGATCCTTCGAAGGGGGTGGTGGGGGTTGCGAAGGTTAACCTAACCTAACCGCCTGGACGGGGCCAGTGGCCGGGCGGATCAGCGGTCCGGTCGCGCCTCCGCGGCCGCGTCGATCCGTCGTCCGCGGCCCGTGCCCGCCGCCGGGACGGGCCGCTGCTGACGGATCGATCGCGGGTGCGGCCCAGCGGGAGCATCGTTAGCGTGGAGGTCCGCGCCGATCGCCGGCGCCGAGGGGAGCCCCATGGATCAGACCGTCGAGATCGACGCCCGGGCGGAGGCCCTGCGCGCCGACCCCGAGAGCTTCGCCGCGATGGACGCGCTCTGGCGCAGCGTCTACGCCCTGCCGATGTGGTGCTTCATCGCGCGGGGGCCGGACGACGCGCCCATCCCCTTCGTCGGCGGCCTGGAGTCGGGGCCGATGGTCTTCGCCTTCACCACGGGGGAGCGCGCCCGCGCCGGGGCGCTGCACGCCGGCCTCTCCGACGAGGACGCGTCGCGCGTGCTGAAGGTGCCGATGCCGGCTGCGCTCGAGTGGATCGCGGCGATGGGGTCCTCCGGAGTCGCGGGAGTGGTCTTCGACCTGCCCCGCTTCGGGTACTTCGCGCCCCTCCAGAACCTGCTGCCGATGCGCGACTTCATGGCGGCGAACCCGCCGGCCTGAGCCCTGCCCCGTCGAGACCAGCGGATTCGCCGATACCAGCTGATCCGCCGGGTGTCGCCGCCCCGAACTGGTCACTGGACGACACCCGAGGATGGTGGGCCGGAGGCGCGCCCGTCCTCCGAGGACGAGGCCGGGAGACGCCGATGGGGAAGCTGCACTACGACGGATCGGTCGAGATCGACGTCGAGGACCGGGTGCTCGCCCACCTGCAGATCGTCCTCACCGCGAAGCTGCGCCGGGGGGAGTCGTGCCTGCTCACCTGGCGCGACGAGAACGGGATGAGCGACGGCCGCAGCGCGATCTGGCTGCACCCCTCGCACACGCTCCGCTACACCTACGCCGGCGGCCGCATGCCCCGCATCAACCCCGCCTGGATCTCGGCGCTCACCGATCTCGCGAACTCCGCCGGCGGCCTCCGCTTCGTCCCCGAGCCGCCGGAGCCCGTGCATCCCCCCGGCGGGAGCGCTCGCCGGTGACCGGCGGCCGGCCCCGTGCCCGGCCTCGGGCTCAGCAGCCGGAGTCGGCGGCGTCCGCGTCGAGCGCCGCCGCGGTGCCGAGCGCGATCAGCGACTGATCCGTCGCGACCGCGACCCTCGGGAAGCCGAGCGCTCGCAGCAGCCCGGCGCGCTCGCGGTCGCCCGCGTAGGCCCCGGCACCCTTGCCCGCGCGCCGGGCCGCCGCGGCGATCCTCGGCAGCGGGTCGTCCGGTCCGTCCGCGGCGAGCAGGTCGGACAGGTCCCGTCCGAGGCCGATCGCGAGGTCGAACGGGCCGACGAAGACTCCGCTCACGCCCGGCACCGCGAGAATCCGATCGACGGCGTCGAGGCCGGCCTGCGTCTCGATCATGACCCAGAGCGCGGTGCGCGCCTCGGCGGCCGACGGGGGAGCGGCGCCCCAGAGATCGGACATCGGCCCCCAGCTGCGGCGGCCGAGCGGCGGGTAGTGCGCGGCGCGGACGGCCGCGAGCGCCTCCTCGACCGTCTCGATCATCGGGACGACCACGACGTCCGCTCCGGCGTCGAGCGCCCTGCCGATCAGCGCGTCGGAGAGCCCGGCGACCCGGACGCCGACGGGCGGCCTCCCGCTCACGACGCCGAGCGCGCGCAGGGAGGCGAGGACCGCGGCGTCGTCGAACGCGCCGTGCTGCGCGTCCAGGCACAGCCACGCGGGCCCGCCGCGAGCGATCTGCGCGACCGTCAGCGGCTCCCCGAGCCGGCACCACACCCCGTCGGCCCGTCCGTCTCCGAGAACCCGTTCCGCATCCACGGGTCCGATCCTCGCGCACGGGGCGCCGCCTAGGCGAGGACCGCCAGTGCCGTCGACAGGATCCCGAGGACGACCCCCGCCCCGAGCAGGATCAGGCCGGTCAGGCGCAGCGCCCGCACCGCGTCGCTCCACCGGTGCAGGCGGATGCGGTGCGGATCCTCCTCGCGGTAGTGCACCTCCCGCTGGTCCGACCGCGTCGGCGTCAGCGGGTCCCCGGCGGACAGCGGACGCGATCGCACCTCGCCGGCCCGGGTCACCCAGTGCAGCGCGAGGGGCGGACCCTCCTCGAGGTAGGCGGTCGTCGTCAGCCAGCGTCCGTCGATCAGCGCCGCGACGAACGCGGCGAGCAGGAACAGCACGCCGAGGGGGAGGGTGACCAGCGAGAGGGCCTCGGAGATCGTCTCCAGCATGCAGCGTCCCTCCGACCGGATCCGGTGCTGAGCGTACCGAGTCGGCGGCCGGCGCGTCCGCAGTGGGACGCGCCCCGCCGCCGAGCCCGCGGGCCTCAGCCCCAGGCGACCTCGAGGTCGACGACGAACGTCACTCCGAAGCGGTCGCGCAGCATCCCGTAGAGGGGCGACCAGGCCGCCGGGGCCAGGGGCACGACGACCGCCGCCCCCTCCGAGAGGCCGTCCCAGAGGCGGTGCAGCTCGTCGGCGTCGGAGCCGCGCAGCGACACGAACACCGGGATCGTGCCCGGGTCGTAAGCCGTGTGCGCGGGGACGTCGTACGCCATGACGCGGAAGCCGGCCTCGGAGACGACCTGGCCCCACATCAGCTGGTCGGCCTCGTCGGGCGAGGTGACAGCGTTCGCGTCCGCGTAGGACATCGCGTCGACCCGGCCTCCCGTGACCGAGGCGTAGAACTCCAGTGCCTCGCGGGCCTGTCCGCGGAAGTTGAGGTGGGTCGTCGTGGTGATGCTCATGGTGCGCTCCTCGCAGTCGTGCCGGGCCGATCACCCGGTGCCCCGACGCTCCCAGGAGAAGAGGACGGCGACGGTCCTCTTCTCGGAATACCCTCGGGACGTGCCCACGACGACCGAGCGGCTCCTCCTGCTCCTCTCCCTCCTGCAGACCCGCCGCGACTGGCCGGGCGGAGTGCTCGCCGAGCGCCTGGGGATCGCGCCGCGCACGGTGCGTCGCGACGTCGACCGACTCCGCACGATGGGCTACCGGATCGACGCGGCGAAGGGCCCCGACGGCGGGTACCGGCTCGAGGCCGGCGCCGAGCTCCCGCCGCTGCTCTTCGACGACGAGCAGGTGCTCGCCCTCACCGCCGCCCTGCGCGCGCCGATCGCGGGGCTCGAGGAGGCGTCGGCCCGGGCGCTGGCGACGGTGCGGCAGGTCCTGCCCGCCCGGCTCCGGCCCCGAGCGGATGCGCTGCGCTTCACGGTCGCGGCCGCGCCGGCCCCCGCAGTCCCTCCGCGGCGGCTGGTCGCGGTCGCGGCGGCCGTCCGGGCCTCGGAGGTGCTCCGCTTCGCGTACGCGGAGGCGGTGCGCCGCGTCGAGCCCCACCACCTGGTCGCGCGTCAGGGCCGCTGGTACCTCATCGGCTTCGACCTCGACCGCGACGACTGGCGGGTGTTCCGCGTGGACCGGCTCGAGCCGCGCTCGCCCCGCGGCGCCCGCTTCCGCCGCCGGATGCTGCCGGGCGGGAGTCCCGCCGAGTTCCTGGAGGCGCGGTTCCGCGGTGGAGCGCCCGGGGAGGGGTGGCCGTGCCGCGGCTCGGTGGTGCTGGAGGCGCCCGCCGCCGAGGTCCTGCCCTACGCGAGCGACGGGGAGGTGGAGGACCTCGGCGACGCGGGCTGCCGACTCGCCCTCGGCGCCTGGTCGTGGGAGGCGCTCGCCGCGTCGTTCGGCCGGTTCGACGCTCCGATGGCCGGGGCCGAGCCGCCCGAGCTGGCCGCCGCGTTCCGCGTGCTCGCGGAGCGGTACGCCGCGGCGGGAGCCTGACAGGACCGCGGCGGCCGTCCGGCGCCGCTACTTCACCGAGTACCGGGCGCTCCCCGTGCTGCCGTCCGCCGTCGTGACCGTCAGCGTCCAGCAGGTGCCCCGCTTCGCGGGCACCGTCCACGCCTTCACGTAGCGGTTCGTCGCGGTGTCGTAGCGGAGGCGTCCGGTCAGGGCGGTCGTCGGCGCTCCGGTGAGGACGGCGCCGGTGGTGCAGGAGGTCTGCCTCTGCGTGACGCTGCGCACGTCGGCGAGGGCGGAGTGGCGGAACGTGCCCGCGGACGACGTGGACGTCACCTGGAACGTCATGCCGGTCGCGGCTCCGGCGGCCACGCTCTTCACCGAGGTGCTGAGCCCGCCGATCGTCCACGGGGTCACGGTGTAGGACGAGGTGAGGGTCGAGACGTTGCCCGCCCGGTCGGTCGCGGTCGCCCGGTAGACGTGCGGTCCGACGGAGCGGCCGCCGCCCGTGATCACGCAGTCGCCGGTGAGGCCCGAGAGCGCGTCGTCCGCGAGGCAGCGCGCCTCCGGGAGCACGGTGCCGAAGGGGTAGGACCCCTCGGGCCTCGACGTGAACGAGAGCTGCGGCTTCGTGGTGTCGATGGCGATGCCGCTGCGGGTCGTCGTGGCGCGGTTGCCCGCGTTGTCGACGGCGGTGCCGGTGACGCTCTGGCCGGGGCCCTCGCGCAGGATCCGCGCGGGGGTGCAGCTGCGGATACCGGAGCCGCTGCCGTCGGCGCAGGAGAAGCCGACGGAGACGGGGGAGCGGAACCAGCCCGCGGCGTTCGGAGCCGTCGGCGCGGTCGTCGCGGCGATGGTGGGGACGCCGGTGTCGACGATCCGGTAGGTCGCGGCGGCGGTCGTGGTCAGTCCTCCGGGGTCGGTCCAAGTGCAGGTCGCCGTGCGGGTGCCGAGGCCGTTCACGAGCGTGCCGGTGACGACGGCCTCCTCGCTGAACGTTCCGCTCTCCGCATCCGTGATCGCGCAGGCGGCCCTCGGCTCCGAGCCCTTCTCGTAGGAGGCGCCGTCGGTGGCGTAGGCGACCGTCACGACGGGCGGGGTGTTCGCGGGGACCACGGTGACCGTGTGCGGCACGCCGGCCGTGGTGCCGTACGCGTTCCGCGCGCTCACCGTGAAGGTGGAGTCGCCTGCGGTGGTCGGCCTGCCCGAGACGACGCCCTCCGGCGAGAGGGCCACCCCCGCGGGAAGGGCGCCGGACGAGACCTCGAAGGTCGCAGCCGGGCCGGACGCCGTGAAGGTCGCGGAGTAGCGGGTCCCGGTCTTGACGAGCGTCTCGGCGGTGTCGGCGGTGAGGGTCGGCAGCGGGCCGATCGCGAAGGCGTGGTTGAAGCCGACCGCGATGCCGGTGGCGCCCGTGATCCCGGCCGGGACGTCCAGCTCCGTGTCGCCGTCGGGGTGCAGGGAGACGACGGTGCCGTCGGACGTCAGCAGGACGCTGAAGCCGATGCCGGCGGCGATCGCGGTGATGCCGCCGAGATCGGCGGGGACCCGCGGCAAGCCGGAGTCGGCGGGGTCGCCCCAGGTGACGACGGTGCCGTCCCGCTTCAGGGCGAGGCTGTGGGAGTAGCTGGCCGACACGGCGACGACGTCGCGGAGCCCTGCCGGGGCGGTGTACGCGCCCCTGTCGTCGCCGCCCCACGCCACGACCGTCCCGTCGGCGCGCAGCGCGAGGCTGTTCCAGCCGCCCGCGGCGATCGCGACCACTCCGGAGAGACCCGCCGGCACGTCGGTCGCTCCGAACTGATCGGAGCCCCAGGCCGCCACGGTCCCGTCGCCCCGCAGAGCGAGTGTGTGGTAGCTGCCCGCGGCGACGGCGGTCACGCCGCCGAGTCCGGCCGGGACGTCGGTCTGGCCCTGACGGTCGTCGCCCCACGCGACGACCGTCCCCTCCATCGTGAGGGCGATGCTGTGGAGGTACCCGGTCGAGATCGCGGTCACCTCGCGGAGCCCGGCCGGCACGTCCCGCTCGCCCTCCAGATCCGCGCCCCAGGCCTCGACGGTGCCGTCGGTGTGGAGCGCGAGGGTGTGGCTGTAGCTGCTCGCGACGTCCGTGAGGTCGGACATGCCCGCCGGCACGTCCCACTCCCCGTTGAGGTAGCGCCCCCAGGCGGCGACGCCGTTGGCGAGGTGGTCGTTCCCGACCGGCACCGGGTCCGGCTCGGCGGAGGCGAGGGGAGCCGCGGTGCCGGCGAGCAGGGCGACGGTCGCGGTCAGAGCGAGCAGAGTGCGGCGCAGACCCGCGGCGGTGCGGGCGGGGCGCGGAGAAGCGGGGTCGGTCACGGGCTCACGCTAGGGGCCGGCTCTCCTCCGCGGCGGGGGCGGGGGCGCCCTGTAGCGGACATGTCCTCTAGAGGGCGGAGCGCCGCTTCTCCAGGGCGGAGCCCGGGCCCTCCAGGGCGGAGCCTGGCCCCTCGGGGCCCGCGGCGGAAGGGCTTGCCCGGATCCGCGGCGGGCGATTGGCTGGAGGGCAGGAGAGAGAGGTGTCACCATGACGCAGACCTTCCCCGCCTGGTTGCGGGATCAGCAGAAGAGGGACGACGAGGTCGGCCGCTTCGCGCAGGCCTTCGGCGGTCGCGACGACCTGCCCGAGCACGGCGGCCGCGCGATCTACGACGGCTACTTCGCCAGCGAGCCCGAGTCGGCGCAGGCCGATCTGGACCGCGCCTGGATGGAGTTCGAGGCGCACCCCGAGCCGTCCGCCACGTCCGACGAGCCGGAGGGACTCCGATGAGCGACCAGACCCCGAGCCCCGTCGAGGACCCGGACGACCAGTCCGACAAGCCGTCGCAGGCCGAGGGCGAGGACGAGCGCGACACCCCGCACGAGGTCCTGCCCGCCGAGGGCAAGCCCTCGAAGGCCGAGGGCTGAGCCGACGCACTCCCCGGAGGGGCGCATCCTGCAGAGGGTGCGCCCCTCCGTCGCGTCAGCGCCCGGTGACCGCCAGCAGCTCGTGCGCCGCGGCGCTGTCCGGGTAGCGGGAGAGCACGCGCTCCAGATCGCGCCGAGCCGGAGCCGTGCGCCCGTCCGAGAGGAGCGTGCTCGCGCGCTCGAGCAGCGCCTCCGCCCGCAGCTCCACGGGCCGCGCACTGGTGACGGTCGGGCGCACCACCCGGTCGAACGCCTCGAGGGCGCCCTCGATCAGGCCGAGCTCGCGAAGAGCGACGCCGCGGCGGATGAGCACCGCGGCGGAGGCGGCGTCCACGTTCTCGACGGGCGCCGAGAACTCGGCCACGTCGCTCCAGCGTCGGCGGGCGGAGTAGAGGGAGGCGAGCGTCGACGCCGCGAGGGTCGACGGCTCCAGGGTCTCGACCGCCACGACCGCCGCGGCCGGATCCATCGGTGCTGCCAGCTCGGCGTAGAGCAGGCGCAGCGCCGGGGCGTCGAGCGGCACCTCCACGTCGAGGCCGCCGCTCAGCGGCAGGCGGACGGTCAGCGCGATCCCGTAGCGGCGGAGGAAGGAGTCGGCCGACGGGTCGTAGCGGATGCGCACCAGCCAGCCGGTGAGCCGCAGAGCGCGATCGTCGTCCGCGGAGTGCAGGGCGTCGCGGACGAGCTCGACGACGGCCGCGAGGCGCGAGCCCTCGGGGGAGCCGGTGGTCGCCTCGTGCAGGTCCTCCGCCGGCGCCCCGGCGCGCACGAGCCGGAGCAGGGGCGCCTCCCACGCCGGAGCGAGGGCGGAGGGGCGCACGAGACCCGGCCCGCCGGGCATGCTGAGCCAACCGGACAGCCGGGAGCGGTGGTCCTCGGGGGAGAGCGGGTCGCCGGCCGCCCGGAGCCGGGGGCGCGCGAGGGCACGGAGCTCACCGCTCCGCCGGAAGCCGACTGCCACGGCCGATCCCCCTCCGCGTGCGACGGCGGCTGAGGACCGTCGATCCGCCGAGTCTACGGCGTCGCGCCCCGCCGTCACCCCCGAACGGGGAGCGACGCGCTGGCGGCGATCCCCCGCCTCCCGTCGTCGCCCCCGGCGCTGTCAGGCGCCGATCGAGCCCGCCGTGCGCAGCGGCATCACGTCGGGCTTCTCGGCGGTGCTCGCGATCGTCACGACCGCCTTCTCCTCGTTCGAGCGGAGCACGGCGTCCATGATCTCGAGCACGTGCAGGGCCACGCGGCCGGAGGCGCGGTGCGGGCGGTCCTCCGCGATCGCCTCCGCGAGGTCGGCCAGTCCCACTCCGCGACCGGTGTCGATCACGCCGGCGGAGTCGGGGACGACCCGCCAGTCCTCGTCGCGGACGGCGACCTCGACCGGGTCCGAGAACATGTTCGGATCCGGGACCGAGATGGTGCCCTCGGTGCCGTAGACCTCGAACTTCGGGGCCCGGCTGCGCCAGACCTCGAAGCTCACGGTGACGGTGGTGGTGACTCCGCTCGCGTGCTCGAGCAGCGCGGTGATGTGCGTGTCGATCGTCACCTCGATCGGCGTGCCCGCCTTCGGCCCGGTCTCGATCGTGCGCGGGCGGTCGGAGCGGGTGGCCAGGCCCGTGACGCGGACGACCGGCCCGAAGAAGTGCACGAGCGCCGTCAGGTAGTACGGGCCCATGTCCAGCAGCGGGCCGCCGCCGGGCTGGTAGTAGAACTCGGGCGCCGGGTGCCAGCGCTCGTGGCCGGGCGCGGCCCAGTGCACCTGCGCGGCGATCGGGGTGCCGATCGCTCCGGAGTCGAGGGTGAGGCGCGCGGTCTGCACGCCGGTCCCGAGCACCGTGTCCGGGGCGCTCGCGAAGCGCAGGCCCAGCTCGTCCGCGAGGTCGAGCATCGGCGCGGCCTCGGCCGGGTTCAGCCCGAGCGGCTTCTCGGCGAAGACGTGCTTGCCCGCCTTCAAGGCGCGGGTGCCGATCTCGACGTGCGCCGCCGGGATGGTGAGGTTCAGCACCGCGTCGATCTCCGGGTCGTCGATCAGTGCGTCGACGGTGAGGGCGCGGACGCCCTGCTCGTCGGCGACCTGCTGCGCCCGCTCCTGGTTCAGGTCGGCGACCGCGACGAGGCGGAGGCCGGGGAAGGTCGGGAGGTTCGCGAGGTACTGCTCGCTGATCTTCCCGACGCCGATGATGCCGACTCTCAGCGGGACGCCCACAGCATTCCCCTCTCGATGATCGTGCGGACGTTGTCGTCCTGGAGGATCTCGACGCGGTGGCCCGGCGTCGAGACGAAGATGCGGCCCTCGCCCCAGAGGCGGGTCCAGATCGCGGGGGAGGTGATGGGGCGCTTCCACGGGTCCCACGGGCGGACGGCCTGCGTGGTCGTGGCGAGCACGTCGTTGTAGTCGTCGTGCAGCACCCAGTACTGCTCCGTGACCAGCTCGAAGTCGGAGATGCCCTGCGTGATCGGGTGGTCGGCGGCGAGGGCCGTCATCTCGATCGTGTGCGGCATGTAGTTGTCCGACTGCTCGCCGGTGCGCTCGTCCGGGTGCTTGCCGGGGTGCGAGGCGAACTGGCCGCCGATCAGCTGCAGGTAGTCGGAGTTGTCGCGGTAGGAGTCGGCGATCCCGCCGTGCCAGCCGGCGAGGCCTGTGCCGCGCTCGACCGCCGCGCGGAGGCCCAGGAACTCCTCCCACTGGATGGAGGTCATCGTGTTCGACTGCACGATCAGGTCGACCGTCCGCATGTAGGCCTCGTCGGCGTACACGGCGGTCGACTCCTCGACGCGCACGTCGTAGCCGTTGTCGCGGAGGAACGGCAGGAACAGCTCGGTCGCCTCGACCGGTTGGTGGCCGTCCCAGCCCCCTCGGACGACGAGGGCCGTCTTGCCGGGAGTGGTCGGGGAGTGGTCGGTCATCGTCGTCCTCACGTGCGGGCGGATCGCTCCGCGGTTCGTCATCGAACAGGACTTGCGCAACTTCTGCGCGGGAGCCCCGGCGTCCGACCATCATGCACCGCGGTTCCCGGCGGGAGCAAGCCGTCCTGCCGCAGGGCTAGTTGCGAAAGTCGGCATCCGCTACGGTGAGCACATGCCCGACCACGACGACGTCTCCGGAGCGACCACCCGCCCGACCATGGCGCTCATCGCCGAGCGCGCCGGGACGAGCGTCCCCACCGTCTCGAAGGTGCTCAACGGCGGCACCGACGTCTCGGAGGCGACTCGTCTGCGCGTGATGGAGGCGGCGCACGCGCTCGGCTACCGCCGCCGTCCGCGTCTGCGCCCGCCGGTCGAGGATCCGCACTCCGCCCAGATCGTCGACGTCGTCGTCGGCCACATCGGCGGCACCTGGATCGGACCGGTCCTCGAGGGGATCGAGGCCGAGGCGTCCGCCGCCGGGGTCGACCTGGTGCTCACCCGCGCCCGCGACGACGGCGCCTGGATCAGCCGCCTCCTCCGCCGCCCCTCGCTCGGCGCCATCGTGGTGCTGGTCAACGTCTCGGCCGCGCAGCTGCACCTGCTGACCACCGCCGAGCTGCCCGTCGTCGTCGTCGACCCCAGCACGCGGCCGCCGGCCGACGTCGCGAGCGTCGGCGCGACCAACTGGGACGGGGGCCGCATGGCCGCCGAGCACCTGCTCGACGCCGGCCACACCCGCTTCGGCGTCCTCGGCGGCACCCGCACCCAGCTCTACAGCAGCGCCCGGATCGACGGCTTCACCACCGCGCTCCGCGCCGCCGGCGCCGAGGATCCGCGCGTCGCCTACTGCGACTGGGACCGCGAGCTGGCCCGCGAGGCCGCCGGGCTGATGCTCGCCGAGCCGGACGCGCCGACCGCCTTCTTCGCCTGCTCCGACGTGATGGCGCTCGGCGTCTACGAGGCCGCCGACGACGCCGGCCTCCGCATCCCCCGCGACCTCAGCGTCATCGGCTTCGACGACGTCGAGGAGTCGGCCTGGGCGACCCCGCCGATGACCACGATCCAGCAGCCCATCGGCGAGATGGGCGCCATCGCCTTCCGCATGCTGCACCAGGCGCACCGGTCGGCGACCCCGCTCGCCTCGGGAGCCTCGGCCACCCGCATGGAGCTGGAGACGCGGCTGATCCGCCGCGCCTCCGTCGCGCCCGTGCGCGTCTAGCGCCGCCCGCGGGATCGATGCGTCACGATCGGCCCCTCTCCCGCGCCCGTGACGACCGTTCGTGACGCATCGACCCCGGCGGGCGCCGCGGTCGGTGGCGACCCGGGTCGCACCGCCTATGCTGCCCGGATGCGCAGCGCGACCGGGGGGATGGTGGTCGCGTCGTTCGTCTCGCGGATCCTCGGGTTCGTCCGGCTGGCGCTCCTGGTCGTGGCGGTCGGCGGCACGAGCGCGTCGGTCGGCGGGCAGGTGTTCGAGGTCGCGAACTCCGCGCCCACCTACCTGTACGGGCTCATCGCGGGCGGGGTGCTCGGCGCGGTGCTCGTGCCGCAGATGGTCCGGGCGCGGGCCGACGGACCGGAGGGCGTGCGGACCCTCGAGCGGCTGCTCACCGTGTGCCTCGGCGGAGCGGCGCTCCTCACGGCCGCCTGCACGCTCGCGGCGCCGCTGATCGTCGGGCTCTACGCCGGGGGCTGGTCGGCCGACTGGGCTCTGCTCGCCACCCAGATGGCCTACTGGTGCCTGCCGCAGATCTTCTTCTACATCGTCTTCGCCGTCTTCTCGCAGCTGCTCAACTCCGCCGAGAAGTACGGGCCGGGCGCGTGGGCGCCCGCCTGCGCGAACGTGATCTCGGTGCTCGGGATCGCGGTGTTCCTCCTGATCCACCCCGAGGCGGCGTCGACACCCGCCGACGAGTGGACGCCGGAGATGGTGGCGCTCCTGTGCGGCACTGCCACTGCGGCGATCGTGGTGCAGGGGGTGATCGCGGTCGCGTTCTCGCGGTCCGTCGGCGTCCGCCTGCGGCCGCGCTTCGGCGTCGCCGGGCTCGGCGGAGTGTCGCGGGACGCGGTCTGGGTGTTCCTCGGCGCCCTCGTCGCAGAGGTGTCGTACATCGTCGTCTCGAACGCGGCGACGGCGGCCGGCCAGGCCATGAACCGCGCCGGCGTCGACGGGCCGAGCCTCAACTCCTTCTCGAGCGCGCAGCTGCTGCTCCTGCTGCCGCACGGCATCCTGGTCGTCTCCGTCGCCACGGCGATGTTCACGCCGCTCAGCCGGGACCTGCACCGCGGCGATCGGGCGGCCGCGGCGGTGAACCTCCGACGGACCGAGGACGCGGTGCTCGCCGTCACTCTGCTCGCGACGCTCCTGTTCGTCGCGGCGGCGCCACTGCTCACGCAGCTCGTCTTCGGCACACCGGTGATCGGCGGAGTCCTGCAGCTGCTCGCCCTGAGCCTGGTCGGCTTCAGCCAGACCTACGTCCTCAACCGGGCGATGTTCGCGCTGGGTCGGGCCCGCGACTCGCTGGCGACCCAGGTCGTCTCGGCCGTCGGCGTCGCGGCGGGGGCGCTCGTCGGCGGGCTCCTCCTGCCTGCCGAACTCGTCGTGCCGGCGATCGCGGGCGGCACCGCCCTCGGGACCACGGCCGCGTGGGCCCTCGCCCACTGGCTGGTCCGGCGCCGGATCGGCGTCGTGCCGCAGCCGACCCGGGACCGCCGCGCCGCTCTCGTCGCGGCGCTGGTCGCAGCCTGCGCGTCGGTGCCGCTCGGCCTGCTGCTCGCCGTGCCCCCCGACCGCCTCGCGGCCGGCGCCGTGCTGCTGCCGGTCGGACTCGCGATCACCGCCCTGTTCGTGGTCGTGCACCGGGTCGTCGGCGGGCGCTGGCTCTGGTCGCTGGTGCTCGCGCCGCTCTGAGGGGCTGCGCGTGCGGTCCCGCAGCCCCGACCCTCAGTGCCCCGCGCCGAGATTCCCGGCGAGGCGGCCGTGCATCCGGGTGGAGGCGTCGTTCATGCCCGCGATCACGGCGCGGGTGCCGTGGCGCTCGTACTTGGTCGTGACGGCGTCCAGCGCGGCGACGGTCGAGGCGTCCCAGATGTGGGAGCCGGAGAGGTCGATCACGACGTGCGCAGGGTCCTCCGCGTAGGAGAACTGCGTGGTGAGGTCGTTGCTGGAGGCGAAGAACAGCTCGCCGGTGACCGTGTAGTGGGCCGTCGATCCGTCGGCCGAGAGGGTGCGCTCGACGGTGGCGAAGTGGGCGACCCGGCGGGCGAAGACGACCATGGCGGCCAGGACGCCGATGACGACTCCGATCGCCAGGTTGTGGGTGAGGACGACCACGACGACCGTGGCGATCATGACGACCGTCTCGCCCACGGGCATCCGCTTCAGGGTCGACGGGCGGATGCTGTGCCAGTCGAAGGTCGCCACCGAGACCATCACCATCACCGCGACCAGCGCGGCCATCGGGATGATCGCGACGAGGTCGCCGAGCGCGACGACGAGGATCAGGAGGAACACGCCGGCGAGGAAGGTCGAGATGCGGGTGCGCGCGCCGGACGCCTTCACGTTGATCATCGTCTGGCCGATCATCGCGCAGCCGCCCATGCCGCCGAACAGGCCGGAGAGCACGTTCGCGGCGCCCTGCCCGAGCGACTCGCGGGTCTTGCGGGAGGGGGTGTCGGTGATGTCGTCGACGAGCTTCGCGGTCATCAGCGACTCCAGGAGTCCGACGAGCGCCATCGCGACGGCGTACGGCGCGATGGTCGTGAAGGTCTCCCAGGTCAGCGGTACGTTCGGCAGGAACAGCTCGGGGAGGCTGCGGGGCAGCTCGCCCTGATCGCCCACGGTGGGGACGGCGACCGCCGTCACGACGACCGCCGCGGTGATGAGGACGATGGCGACGAGAGGCGCCGGAACGGCCTTCGTCAGGCGCGGCATCACGACCATGATCACGATGCCGACGGCGACCAGCGGGTAGACCAGCCAGGGCACGCCGATCAGGTTGGGGATCTGCGCCGAGAAGATCAGGATCGCCAGCGCGTTCACGAAGCCGACCATCACGCTGCGGGGGATGAAGCGCATGAGCTTCGCCACTCCGAGCAGCCCGAGCACGATCTGGAGCACGCCCGCGAGGATCACCGTCGCGATGAAGTAGTCCATCCCGTAGTCGCGGGCGACGGGGGCGATCACCAGGGCGACGGCGCCGGTGGCGGCGGTGATCATCGCGGGGCGGCCGCCGAGGAACGCGATCGACACGGCCATCACGAACGACGAGAAGAGGCCGACCCGCGGATCCACGCCCGCGATGATCGAGAACGAGATCGCCTCGGGGATGAGCGCGAGCGCGACCACGAGGCCGGCGAGGACCTCGCGGGTCAGGATGCGGGGGGTGCGCAGCGCCGTCATCACGGTGGGCTCGGCGTGCGGGCGGGCAGGGGTCTTCGAGGCGAGGGCCATCGCGGCGGCTCCAGGGAGTGGGAGGGGTGCTCGACGAGGAGCGCGGAGGGCTGCGGCATCGGGTCGGCGGAAGCGGGCGGGGATGCCAAGCTTGCAGAGGCGTGTCAGCAGCACGGGCAACCCTACCCTCACGTAAGGGTAGATCTGAAGGGGTGAGCAGGATCGGCACCATGCACATCGGCGAGCTCGCCGAGCGGACCGGCCTCTCGCTCCGGACCCTGCGCCACTACGACGAGATCGGCCTCGTGAAGGCGTCCGGCCGCACCGAGGGCGGCTTCCGCCTCTACACGTCCACCGACTACGACCGCCTGATCCTCATCCGCCGCATGAAGCCGCTCGGCTTCTCGCTGGAGGAGATGGCCGCGCTGCTCCGCGTGATCGACACCCTCGAGGCCGAGGGTGACGACGCGCCGGCCGAGGTCCGCGCGCAGCTCGACGCCTTCGTCGCGCAGGCCCGCGAGCGCCGCGAGGCGCTGAGCGCCCAGCTCGCGATGGCCGACGAGTTCGTCGAGCTGCTCACCAGCCGCTGAGCCCGGCCGCCGAGCCCCGCCGCCCGGCCGCCTGCGCGATCGATGCGTCGCGAACGGCTCCCGTTCGCCTCCGATGATGACCCTTCGCGACGCATCGGATCCCCGGGAGCGCGGGAGAGCCGCTCAGGTCGCGCTCGCGTCGGGGAGCTGCTCCGGGCAGTCGCCGCCCGGCTCGGTGGCGAGCTCGAAGTGCCAGATCTCGTTCGCGTAGATCTGGCAGAGCCCGTAGTCGGTGCCGTGCTGCGCGAGCCAGCTGTCCGCGTCCGTGTAGCCGATGTCGACCGCGCCGCCGGTGAGGTGGGCGGAGGAGGTGACGGATGCGACGCGGCCGCCGCGGCCTGACGGCGGCTCTCAGCCGCGCGGACCGCGGGCCAGCAGGGCGTGCAGCAGCGGCAGTGCCGACGCGATCATCAGCACCGTGCCGAAGCCGCTGTCGTCCGGGCGCACGACGGCGCCCGCGATCAGCAGGCCCGCGAACAGCACGGCCGAGATCACGCGGCGGACGGTGCCCTCGAGCCGGTTCAGCCGGCGCTCGATGGTGGGGACGGTGACCGCGAGCTCGCCGTCGTCGAGGGTCGTGACGAGCTCGTCGAGTCGGCGCGGCAGGCGCCAGATCAGGCCGAGCGTGTCGACGGCCTGCTTGCCGACGTCCTGCACGACGGAGCCGCGCTCCTCGCGGATCAGCTGCTGCGCGTAGGGCTCGACCGAGTCCCACAGGTTGAAGGCCGGGTCGAGCGCGCTGCAGACGCCCGAGGTCAGCGACATCGCGCGGATGACGAGCAGGAAGTTCTCGGGGAGCTGGAACGGCAGCGCGCGCACCACGTCGCCGAACTGCACGGCGAAGTCGCGGAACTCGCGCGGATCCACCTCCCGCAGCTCGGCGAAGCCCATGCCGCCGAAGCGGGCGAAGAGCTGCGTGAGCGCCCGCTCCAGCTCGCGGGAGTCGGCCGAGGGGAGGAGGACGCCGACCGCTCGGGCCGCGTCGACGAGCCCCTTGCCGTCGCGGGAGGCGGCGGCGATCAGCATCCGGCGCAGGCCCGCGCGGGTGCTCGGCGGCACCTCGCCCATCATCCCGAAGTCGATGAAGGTGAGGCGCCAGGGCAGCTCGCCCCCGGGGGTCGGCGTGACGAAGACGTTGCCGGGGTGCGGATCCGCGTGGAAGTAGCCGTTGGTGAAGAGCTGGTCGAACATCACGGCCGCGAAGACCGGAGCGACCTCCCGCGGGTCGATCCCGGCGGCCAGTAGCGCGGCGTGGTCGGTGATCTTGATCGCGGTGACGTCCTCGAGCGTGAGGACCTTGCGGGTCGAGCGCTCCCAGACCACGTCCGGGACGGCCACCCGGGCGTCGCCCGCGAAGTCCGCGGCGAAGCGGACGGAGTTGGCCGCCTCCTGCAGATAGTCGATCTCCTCGAGGCTGGTGACCGCGAACTCCTCGACGAGCGCCGGGGCGTCGACGCGGTCCGAGACCAGGCGAACGTGACTGAGCCAGCCGCCGACGCGGCGCAGAGCCGCGAGGTCGACCTCGACGATCTGGTCGATCCCCGGCCGCTGCACCTTCATGATGGCGGCGGAGTAGCCGGTGTCCTCGGCGTCGACGGAGGAGAGCCGGGCGCGGTGGGCCTGCCCGAGCGAGGCGGCGGCGACGGGCGACTCGTCGACTCCGGCGTACGCGCGCTCGAGCGGCAGCCCGAGCTCGGACTCGGCCAGCGCCCGGATCCGCGGGAACGGGACGGGCGGGACCTCGTCCTGCAGCCCCTCCAGCTCGCGGGTGATCTCGGGCGGCAGCACGTCCAGGCGCGACGACATGAACTGGCCGACCTTGATCATCAGGCCGCCGAGGTCGACCGCGAGCACGTGGAAGCTGCGGGCGAAGCGGCGCATCCGGCCGGGCCGGGTGCGGAGCGCGACGCGCGTGAGCCCCACCCGCGGCAGGAGCAGGTCGAAGAACCAGGTGACCGCGAGATGCCACGCGGCGAAGCGGAGGATCCGGCGGTAGCGCCGCCGGTCCTCCCGCTCTCGGTGGCCCGGGGCGGCAGGACCCGGGCTGACCGAGGCCACCCGGGTCAGTCCTGCGCGAGGATCGCGTACAGGCGGCGGCGCACGTCCTCGAGTTCGGCGACGGCCTTGCGGATCTGCTCGGGGGTGCCCGAGCGTCCGACCTGGGCCGCGGCCTGGGCGAGCTCGAGGCCCGCCTTGGGGAGGGCGCCGAAGTCGACGTGGTCGGAGTCGTTCCACGGGGTCGAGGTGCCGTGCTCGGCGACCGTCGCGCGGCCGGCGTCGGTCAGCGTGTAGGTCTTGCGGCCGTTCTGCTCGTCGGCCGTGATGAGGCCCTCGTCCGCGAGGAGCTGGAGGGTCGGGTAGACGGAGCCGGGGCTCGGCTTCCAGTCGCCTCCGCTGCGCTCCTCGATCTCGCGGATGATCTGGTAGCCGTGCATGGGCTGCTCGGCGAGGAGCGCGAGCACCGCGGTGCGCACGTCCCCGCGGCCGACCCGGGAGCCGACGCGCTTCTCCATGCGGGAGCGGGCCTGCTCCATCGCACGCCAGATGCTCTCGATGGGCGTACCGGTGCCGAACGCGCCGGTCGATGACGATCCGTTCATGATGACCTCCTGTTTCTCCGAACGATACTCAGCGATATGGGTGGCGACTGTGAACGACTGCCGGGTCGGCTCAGAGCTTCGCGAGCTTCGCCCGGGCGACGAGGAACAGCCCGTACATGACCAGTCCCGCGCTGACGAAGGTCAGGGCGATCGTGCCGTACGGAGGGACGTCGAGGAAGCGGATGGCTCCGTCGAGCCCGGTCGCCTGGCGGGCGTCGCCGGTCAGCGCCGCGACCACGAAGATCCCGCCGGCGAGGCCCAGAGCGAGCCCCTTCGTGATGTAGCCGGTCGCGCCGAGGATCAGCACGGCGGTCCCCGTCGGGCCCTCGGGGATGCGGACGAGCTTGCGGAAGCCGCGCCGGATCCCGATCGCCACGAAGCCGATCCCGCTGCCCAGCACGATCCCGCCGACGATCACGAGGATCACGACACCGACGGTGCTCGTCAGCAGCTCGGTGTTGATGCGGCGTATCGTGGCCGAGGAGCTCGTCGAACCGCCGAGGGCGAAGACGAGCGTGGTGCCCGCGAGGGTGAGCGAGGCGAAGCCCTTGCCGGATTCGACGATCCGGCGGCCCAGGCGGGCGGGGAGGCCCGGCGCGGAGGAGCGCCCGCCGAGGGAGAGCTGCCACAGTCCGAGCGCGACCAGTCCGACCAGCGCGGCCCAGACCACCACGAGGCCGACGGGGGAGTCCGCCATGCGCCCGATCGCTCCGGACGCGTCCGCCTCCCGCGAGGTCTCGTCGCTGACCGCGACGCGCAGGGCGAGGCCGCCGATCAGGAGGTGGATCAGCCCGTTCACGGCGAAGCCCGTGCGGGCGAGGCGCCGGAAGCGCCGGGTCCGGACTCCGGCGCGCGGCGACGGCACGCTCGCAGTGGACATCGCGCAACCCTCTCATCCCCGGCGGCCCCGGCGCCTCCTGACCCGCCGACGCGCGCGTGGCGACCCTCTCCGGCTCCGGCTCCGGTGTCCGTCGACGGCGGCGCTGGTCACTGCTCCCGGGGGCGACGACGCTGCACGACCACGACCGCAGTGAAGAAGGCGGCGGAGAGGACGAGCAGCCCCGCGACTCCGACGAGCAGGAGTCGCGCGGCCACGAGGAACTCCTCCATCGGAGCGTCCGACAGCAGCATCTGGATCGCCGCGACCGCGTGCACCAGGGCGATCGCGCAGACGATCCGCCCGGTGTTCGCGATCCACTGCCACCCGTCGAGGTCCCGATGCGGTCGCTCCACCTCCGCCTGCTCCGCCTCGAAGTCCGCGATGAGCTCACCGAGATCGCCGAGGTCCAGCGGCGATTCCGGCGGGAGTGCCAGCAGTCTCCGCAGCCGCTCCTCCGTGCTCGCTCCGGTCCGCACCAGCACTGCGACGAAGAGCCGGCGCTCGCGAGCAGTCGTCCACCCGGGCACGAGGACGCCCCAGCGGCCCGCCTGATCGTCGTAGCCCTCGTCGCGGTAGGTCTGCGCGAGGAGCTGACGCGCCTCGAGGGCGAGCGGATCCGCGTCGATCCGTGCGCGCAGCTCGCTCCGCCGCGCTCTCAGCCGGCGCCGCTCGTCGGCTTCCGCTCGGTTCATCCGGTCAGTATGGCGCGCCGGGGATCCCGCTCCCGGGGGCGTCGCGAGGCTCGCCCGCGCTCCGAGTGCGGAGAGACGGACGACCGGTGGCCGCTCCCCGGGAAGGGGGGCCGCCACCGGTCGCTCCTGCGTCACCGGGGGCGGTCCGTCCTCGCCCTCGGTGCCGTGCTCAGCAGGTCAGTGCCGGATGGCCCACGGTGGTCGTCGTTCTCGCCGGCGCTCCGGCGACCGTCGCCGAGCTGACGACAGTGACCGACCCTGCTGCTGTGCGCACCGCGCGTGTGCTGAAGGCCGCGCTGACGCTCTTCGTCGGCGGTACCGCCGCGAAGGTCCTGCTGCCGGTGGTGGAGGACACCAGCAGCTCCACCGTGGCAGCGCTGTCGTTGCGCGCCACGACGGTGACGACCACCTTGCCGGCGACGCAGCGTGCAGTGGCGGTCGCGGTCGTGGCGAGCGCGGGGGCGATCGGCTCCGTGGTCGGGGTGCCGATCGAGACCGGCGCGATCGTCACCTTGTCGATGTTCGGGGCGTAGGCGGTGGCGTTGCCCAGGACGATCGGCGCGCTGGCCGACGCGAGCGTCAGCGGGATGGTGCGCTCCCAGAAGCTGTTCCACGAGATCGTGTATCGGAAGTAGGCGCTGCCGACGGTACCGGCGGCTCCCTTCTCCGTCACATCGATGCGCCGGTCGACGACCTGCGGGTTGTAGTCGTGACGGCCGCTCAGCTCTGCGTTCGAGTAGGTCACCGAGAGGTCGTAGGCTCCGGCGGTGTCGAAGCCGGCGGCGCGCGCGATCTCGAGGGTGTTCGCCGCGCCGTTGCCGATGAAGCCCACGTACTGCCCGCCGGAGACGTTCGAGCCGGTGCTCGCGGCGAGGGAGGCGTTCACCGCCGCACCCGTCTTCACCGCGCTCTCGGCCTCGATCGTCTTCGCGGCCGAGTCGGACTCGGCTGCGCGGGTCGTCGTCACCGTGCTGAGGAGCACGCCGGTGGCGGAGCGCAGCTCGATCTCGTTGATGCCCTCGACGAGATGCAGCCGGGTGGTCGAGGACCACAGTCCCGCTGAGCCGGCGCTGACGGTGCTGACCTCGCGGCCGTTCACCGACACGTCGATGCTCGAGGCTCCGCTCGTGCGGTAGTCGAGTGCGACGTCGTAGTAGCCCGTCTTCCACGCGTTCGCATAGACGTCGGCGCGCTGGCCGTCGGCGATGCGGGCGAAGCCGCGGGCGCCCTGGTCGTAGACGACCTGCGCTCCGCCGGCGTAGCGCAGGGTGGACGCGGGGTACACGGTCCTCTCGCCGTCGGTCACGTCGGTGAGCAGGAACTTGTCGAGGGTGATGTCGGCGTGAGGGAGCACTGTCGTCCCGTTCTCGCTCGCGCGCAGCGAGAGCGTGTGCCGACCGGCGGTCAGTTCGACCGTCACCTCGGCACTGCCCCGGTACTGCCACTTCTGCGTGTTCGTCAGGGCGAGGTCGGCGGTGTACTGCACGAGCTGGTTCTTCGCGCCGTCGACGAAGAGGGCGTGGCGTCCGGGGACGCCCGGGGTCGAGCCGATCACCTGGAAGCGGTAGCTGCCGGTGCGCGGGACGGTGACGGTCCAGTCGGCCTTCGAGGAGGCGTTGTCGAACGAACCGACGTCGCGTCCGCCGGAGGCGAGGAACTTCCAGCCGCCGCCGTCGGTCGGGTTCTGCGTGTAGGCCTGGGCGCCGGAGAGGACCGTGTCCTCCGCCTCGATGCTGGTCTGCCAGTCCGGGGTCGTGGCGACCGTGCGGTCCTGCGCGGGGGTGATGATCACCTGGTAGGCGGCGTAGCGGTCGTAGCTCGGGACGGAGAGGTCGAGCGAGCCGGAGGCGAGTGCCGCTCCGTCGACGGCGGAGACGACGCGCGGTGTGCCGTGCACGCCCTGAGCACCGGAGAGCGTGGCCTCACGGACCTCGACGTCCACGGTCGAGCCGAAGACGGCGGGGTCGAGGCCGTCGAGGTCGAGGACGACGTCCGAGGCGCCTGAGCCGCCGTAGAGCACGGTCGCACGCTTGTTCGCCGCGTCGATCGCGCCGATGCCCTGCAGAGTGTCGGCGGTGTCCGCCTTCGGGGGCGTGACCGCGACGGTCTTCGAGCCCTCGAGGTCGCCGTACCACTTGAACATCCACCAGCCGGCGTTCGCCGCGTTGGGGCGGGCGCTGTTGTCGGAGAGGTTGCCGGCGTAGTTCCAGTACGCGACCTGCGCGTCGACCTTCTCGTCCTCGAACATCGAGAGCCACTGGATCAGCTGGCCGGGCGTGCCCATGTCGCGCAGCATCCCGTACTCGGTGATGTTGATCGGGATGTCCGGGATGCCGCGGGCGTCCTCGAGGCCGCGGTAGTGCTCGAGGTGGGAGCGGAAGGTGGCGAGGTTGTCGATGCCGAGCTCGTGCCAGATCATGACCTGCGGCAGTGTGCCGGTCGACTCCGCGTAGTCGAGGAAGTCGGCCGTGCGAGCCGGCTGGTAGGAGGCGTCGCCCGGCCCGCCGACGCGGGCGGTGCCGAGACCGTGGCGGGCGTAGACCTCCTGGATGACGTCGTAGGCGGCCTTCCAGTCGGCGAGGAAGGTGTCCTTCAGCGCGCCCCAGTCGTTGTACCAGTTGCCGCCGTCGGGCTCGTTGAACGGGATGTGCACGTAGTCCTGCGGGCGGTCAGACTTCGTGGCGACCGCCTCGGTGACGAACTCGACGATCTCGAGGTAGTCCCACACGCCGTTGGGAGTGTTCGCGTAGGTGCCGGTCGCCTGGTCGTAGGTGCGGGTGTCGCCCGGGCGCTTCCCGCCGTTGTAGGCCCAGTCGGGGTAGTAGTCCTGCGTGTAGATGTACATGTCCTCGCCGTGCTTCGCGAAGAAGCCGTCCTCGACCTTGAGGGCGTCGCCGCTCGGGTGCTGGGTGCCGAACGGCGCCTTCTGCGAGGTGTTGGTGATGTGCGCTCCGTCGATGAGCGCCTGCGTGGGCGCCCCTTCGTCGCCGAAGCCGTAGAGGGTGCCGGTGGCGCCGCCTCGGAAGTCGCCGGTGGTCCGGGAGAAGTCCACGGCGAGGGTCTCGGAGCCGACTGCCGCGTTCGCGGGGGCTGCGACGGCGGTGAGGCCGAGTCCGCTGAGGGCGACGCCGAGCGCGGCGGCGCAGGCGAGTGCTCTGGAGGCTTTCTTCATCGAATGCTCTTCCTGTGGGAGGGGGCGGCGGAGCGCCGCTGGCAGCACGATAGCGATTTCAGATCTTCCTGGCCAGGCTTTCATGAAAGCGGTATCGCGTTTGCAGCCGCTCCTGAGGCCTCGATCCCGATCTGCTCTTGCGTTTTGCTGAAATCGGTATCAGTATCAGTCGAGCTTCCACCGGGAGCGAGCCTTCCACTCCACGACGACGAGGAGACCCGTGCCGCACGACCTGACCTGGGGAGATCCCGAGTCCCTCCAGCTGACCTTCGCCGACGGCCCGACCGACCCGTTCCGGCTGGTCGCGCTGACCGCCCGGGGCGTCGCGCTCCGGGCGACCCACTGCGTGCCGTTCGTCGAGATCACCACCGTCGAGTCCGGCCACGCGCCGGCGAGCAGCCGGCTGTCCCACTCGCAGCTGGGCGCGGCGCTGCGCTACGTGTCGCACCACGAGAGCGTCGTCGACGGCGTCGACGTGCTGGAGATCACGACCGAGGCCCCCGGACTGATCGCGGTCGCCGTGCTCCGGATGGTGCCCGGCGTCGCCGCAGTCACCTCGGAGGTCGTCGTCCGGGCGACCGAGCGCCAGGTGCTGCGCTCGGTCGCCTCGTGGAGCTGCGACCCGGGTGCCACCGCGAGCGACGCAGCGGAGACGGGCAAGGAGTCCTTCGCCCGCTGGTCACTGCTGCGCGGACGCAACGACTGGCTGGGCGAGGGCCGCTGGAGCAGCACACCGCTGCGCGAAGCCGGCCTGGTCACACTCCGCGAGGACATCACCGGGCACGACCCGCGCGGCGCGATCGGCGCGGTCTCGACCGGCAGCTGGTCGACAGGGGAGCAGCTCCCGGTCGCCGGTCTCATCGCTCCCGACGCCGCCCTCCTCTGGCAGATCGAGCACAACGGCGCCTGGCGCTGGGAGGTCGGCGAGGACATCGACGGCGGCTCGATCGCGCTCTCGGGCCCCACCGATCTCGACCACGGCTGGCTCTGCGCGCTCGAGCCCGGTGAGGAGTTCCGCTCCGTCCCCGTCACGGTCGCCGTCGGCGCCGACGCCACGGCCGCGGGGGATGCGCTCGCCCTCAGCCGACGGGCCCGCCGCCGCGACCACCCGGACAACGCGGCGATGCCCGTCGTCTTCAACGACTACATGAACACCCTCAACGGTGATCCGACCACCGCGAAGCTGCTGCCTCTGGTCGACGCGGCCGCCGCGAGCGGCGCCGAGATCTTCTGCATCGACGCCGGCTGGTACGACGACAGCGGAGTCGCCGGCGGCTGGTGGAGCAGCGTCGGCGCCTGGCAGCCCTCGACCGTCCGCTTCCCGGACGGACTCTGCGAGGTCATCGAGCGGATCCGCGCGCGCGGCCTCGTGCCCGGGCTCTGGCTCGAGCCCGAGGTCATCGGAGTCGACAGCCCCCTCGCCGGCGAGCTGCCGGACGACGCGTTCCTGCAGCGGGCGGGCGTGCGGATCGAGGAGCACGAGCGGTTCCATCTCGACCTGCGCCATCCCGCGGCGCGTACGCACCTCGACGCCACGATCGACCGGCTGGTCGGGGACTTCGGCGTCGGCTTCTTCAAGTTCGACTACAACATCGACGCCGGCCCGGGCACGGATCGCGACGCCGACTCGACAGGCGCGGGCCTGCTGGGCCACAACCGGGCCTACCTCGACTGGCTCGACGGCGTGCTCGACCGCCACCCGACGCTCGTGATCGAGAGCTGCTCCTCCGGCGCGATGCGCAGCGACTGGGCGGTGATGTCCCGGCTCCAGATGCAGTCGACCTCCGACCAGCAAGACTTCCGCCTCTACCCGCCGATCGCGGCCGCGGCTCCGATGATGCTGCTGCCCGAGCAGGCCGCCAGCTGGGCGTACCCGCAGTCGGACATGAGCGACGAGGAGATCGCGTTCTGCCTCGTCACGGGACTGCTCGGACGGTTCTACCTCTCCGGCTACCTGAACACGATGTCGGAGCCGCAGCTCGCGCTCGTCGACGAGGCCGTCGCCGCGGCGAAGCGGTTGCGCGGGCCGATCGCCGCATCCCTCCCGCGCTGGCCGCTCGGACTGCCGGGCTGGACGGACGACGCGGTCGCCCTGGCGCTCGCGTCCGGCGACGACCACCACGTCTCGGTCTGGCGCCGCGCGGGCGAGGGCGAGCTCGTCCTCGACTTCCCGGAGCTGCGCGGCACGGCGGTCGACGTCTCCGTCGTCTTCCCTACGACCCTCGAGCCCTGGAGCGCTGAGTGGAGTGCCGATCAGGGCCGTCTGATCCTGCGCCCGACCGGTTCCGGTCCCTCCGCCCGCACCTTCCTGCTCCGCCGCTCCCGCGGCTGACCCCCTCCGCGCACCCCCACGCGGTTCTCCCTCCACCACCGAAAGCCTGAGGAATTCGATGAAGAAGTCACTCGTCTCATTGGCGGTCATCGCCACGACATCCGCCCTGCTCCTCGCCGGCTGCAGCGACCCCGGCGCCGGCGGCTCGTCGGGCAACGGCGGCGCCCCCGCGTCCTGGCCCGCCCAGGACACGGACCTGACCGGCACGGACCTCACCATCTGGGCAGCCCAGAACTCGAACAAGGTCCCCGACTCGGTGATCGAGGGATTCGAGAAGCTCACCGGGGCCACCGTCGACGTCGAGACGATCCCGGACCCCTACGAGCAGGGCGTGCAGACCAAGGTCGCGACCGGCGACAAGCCCGACCTCGCGTTCTGGCAGCCCACCGCCTCCCAGCTCACGGCCCTCAACGCGAAGACGAACCTGCAGAACCTCGACGGAGCGCCCTGGCTCGATGACGTCGACCCGTCGCTCAAGGACATCACCGGTCTGCTCGACGACACCCGCTACGCCGCCCTGGTGACGACCCCCGCTGTCGAGGGCGTCTATTACAACAAGAAGGTCTTCGAGGCGAACGGCATCACCGGGACCCCCACCGACTGGGACTCGTTCGTCGAGCTCGGGCGGCAGCTGAAGGACAAGGGCGTCACCCCGTTCTTCGAGATGGGCGCCGACCGCTGGGCCACTCAGTGGTGGGTGCAGGTGCAGCTCGCCGACGCGGCGAAGGACGGCCTCTGGGACCGCGTCAACTCGGGCGAGGAGAAGTTCACCGACCCGACCATCCAGGGTGCGATCGACTCCTACAAGGGCCTGATCGACGAAGGCCTGTTCAACTCCGACATCAAGACCGCGACCTTCGAGGACCAGGGCGCAGCCCTCCTCGCCGGCGATGCGGCCATGGTCGTGCAGGTCAACTCGTTCTTCAGCCAGCTCCAGTCCCTCTCGGACACGGCGACGTTGAACGACACGATCGGGTTCTTCCCCATCTCGCCCTCGGGCAACACCGGCACCTTCATCCCCGACCAGTCCAACGCGCTCGTCGCCTTCGCCACCGGTGACGAGAAGAAGGAGGCGGCGTCCCGCCAGTTCCTCTCCTACTGGCTCGGCGACGGCTACTCGGACTTCGTCACCGCGCAGGACACGATCTCGCTCCAGCCCGGGGTGACCACGCCCGACACCGTGCCCGCCGCCCTCGTCTCGGTGAGCGACTCCGTCGGCGACTCCGTCGGCTCGATGCAGGCCCAGGCGATCGCCAACCCCGATCTGTACATCTACCTCGCCGACATGATCCAGGGCACCAAGACCCCGGAGGAGGTCGCCCAGGCGACGCAGGACCAGTTCGCGCAGCTCGCGAAGGCTCAGGGAGCCACCGGCTTCTAGCCGCCGATCGCGGGGTCCGCCGTCAGCGGCGGGCCCCGCCCCCCTCTCCTCTGAAAGGCAGTGCACCGCGTGTCCACCACTCGAGCCGTCGCACCACCCCGGGTCCTCGCCCGGGCCGCCGATTCGCCCCGTCCCCCGCGCGGCCGGCGATCCGACCACCCTCTGGTCTTCCTCCTCCCCGCCCTCGCGGTGCTGGTCGTGTTCTTCTTCGTGCCGACGCTCTTCAACTTCGTCTACGCGTTCACCGACTGGTCCAGCTTCAAGTCGGCGATCGGCTTCGTCGGCGCAGCGAACTTCGTCGACCTCTTCCAGAGCGGCACCCTCATCCAGGCCCTGCGGGTGACGCTGGTCTACGCGGTGCTCGTCGCAGTGTTCCAGAACGTCTTCGGCCTGATCCTCGCGCTTCTGCTCGAGAAGGACACGCGGGTCAACCGATTCGCCCGGGTGATGTTCTTCATCCCCGTGATCATGTCCGCCCTCGCGGTCGGCTACGTGTTCCAGGCGCTCCTGAAGCCCGACGGTGCGCTGAACGGCATCCTCTCCACCGTGTCCGGGCAGCCGGTCTCGATCGCCTGGCTCGGAGACACGACCTGGACGATCGTCGTCGTCGCGCTGATCCACTCCTGGAAGTGGATGGGGCTCTCGATGCTGATCTACCTGGCGGGACTGAAGACGATCTCGGGCGACGTGCTCGAGGCCGCGCGGCTCGACGGCTCCTCGTGGTGGCAGACCTTCCGCGACATCCGGTTCCCGCTGATCGCCCCCGCGCTGACCTTCAACGTGGCGACAGCGCTGCTCGGCTCGATGAACGGCTTCGACATCGTCCAGGCCACGACCGAGGGCGGACCCGGCGGCACGACCGAGCTGCTCAACATCTTCATCTTCCGCACCTTCGGCCAGGGACTGTTCGCGCAGGCCACGACGATGAGCCTGATCCTCTTCGTCACCGTCGCGATCCTCGCCTTCCCCGTCATCCGCATCCTGCGCCGCCGAGAGGACGTCCTGTGAGCACCACGATCGAGAGGCCCGTCCGCCCGGCGGCCCGCCCGCAGGAGCCGCGTCCGCGCCGCTCCCGCCCGGCACTGCTCCAGCCGATCGCGGCGCTCGGCAGCGTCGTCCTCCTGCTCGGCGTGCCGTTCTGGCTGATCGTCGGCACCGCCGGGAAGACCCAGGCCGAGGCTCTGAACCCCGACCTCGCCCCGCCGTCGCAGTGGCAGCTGTTCGAGAACTTCGCCACGGTCTTCACGGACGGCCGCATGGTGCCGGCGTTTCTCGGCAGCGTCCTCGTCATGGTCCCCTCCGTGCTCGGGGTCCTCGTCCTCGGCTCGATGGCCGCCTGGATCCTCGGTCGGCGGACCGGCCGCGGCATGGCCGTCGTCTACGCGCTCGCCATCAGCGGCATCGTCCTGCCGCCCGCGGTCGTCACCGTGGTGCTGCTGCTGCGCCAGATCGGGCTCGCCGGCACCGCCGTCGGCATGGTCGGCGTGTACATGGGCATGTACCTCTCGACGGTGATCTTCTTCGTCACCGGCTTCGTCCGCACCATCCCCGCGGAGCTGGAGGAGGCGGCGCGCGTCGACGGTGCGCGGCCGATCCGGGTGTTCTTCACGATCATCCTGCCGCTGCTGATGCCGGTGCTCGCCACCGCGACGATCCTGATCTGCCTCTACATCTGGAACGACGTCTTCTACGCGCTGTTCGTGGTCGGCGGCCGGCTCGACACCCTTCCGCTGAACCTGTACCAGGTGGCCAGCGCCGGGCTCTACCTCCAGAACTGGCACCTGATCTTCTCCTATATCATCCTGATGAGCCTGCCCCTGCTCCTGGTGTTCGTCTTCGCGCAGCGCAAGATCATCTCCGGCATCACGAGCGGCGCGGTGAAGTGACCGCCGACCTTGCCGGCACCGAGTCGAGTGCTCTCGCCCCGACGTGGCTCACGGCGCACCTGCAGGAGGACAGACGACGGAAGCGAGACCGGGTGCCGCGGGACAGATCGTCGAGGGCCCCCGTCATCGCTGACGTCGCCCGCCTCGCCGAGGTCTCGGTCCCGACGGTGTCCCGGGTGCTCACGGGAGCGGCGCGTGTCGCGCCCGAGAAGCGCGAGCGCGTCCTCGCGGCGATCGCCGAGCTGAACTACAGGCCGAGCGCCGTCGCCCGGAACCTCGTCACACGACGGTCCCGGACGATCGCGATCATCGCGGGCAACACCTCGCAGTACGGCTACGCCGAGGCGATCCGGGGGATCGAGGAGGAGGCGCGCGGCGGCGGGTACACGGTCACGATCACCGTGGTGGAGTCGGCGGACCCCCGGCACGTCGAGCGCGCGCTGACCCTCGTGCTGGATCAGAGCCCGGACGGCATCGTCGTGCTCAAGTTCGACCCGCCCGGCGTCGCGACGCTGGCGGCGCTGCCCGAGACCGTTCCCGTGGTCGCCCTGTCCGGAGTCCGGGGGAAGCGGCCGCAGGCGGTGCTGGACGAGCTCCATGCCGCCGAGGCGCTCACGCAGCACCTCCTCGATCTCGGCCACGAGACGGTCCACCACGTCCGCATCCCGCCCTCCCGGCGCGAGGACGGTCGCACCACAGGCTGGCGCCGCGCACTCAGAGCCGCCGGGGTGGCCCCGGCTCCCGCCCTGCTGGAGGCGACGTGGGAGCCGGAGTCCGGCCGCCGCCTGGCCGCCCGGCTGGTCGCCGATCCGACCGTGACCGCGGTCTTCTGCGGCAACGACGAGATCGCGATGGGTGTCATCAAGGGCATCACGGAAGCGGGTCTGCGGGTACCCGAGGACATCAGCGTCGTCGGGTTCGACGACCATCCGCTGGCGCGGATGTGGACGCCCGCGCTGACCACCGTCCGCCAGGACTTCGCTGGGCTCGGCCGCCGCGGGTTCGGACTGCTCCTCCGGGCGATGGAGGGCGAGGCCGACCGGGCCTTCTCGTCCGAGCGACCCGCGCTCGTCGTCCGGGACAGCTCAGGACCACCCCGGAGCAGGTGAGGCACCGGCTCTCACGCCCCGGGTCGAACGGCGCCGTCTCATCCCGTCCCGCCCCGTCAGCAGCAGCCGCAGGCCTCGGAGTCCTCGCTCGTCAGCGCGGAGATCGGCGTCGTGCAGGACTCGCCGCGCCAGGCCTCCAGGCCCTCGCGGACGGCGACCGCGGCGATCACGAGGCCGGCGACGGGGTCGGCCCACGTCCATCCGAGCGTGCTGTTCAGCAGCAGGCCCACCAGGACGGCGGCGGAGAGGTACGAGCAGAGGAGCGTCTGCTTCGAGTCGGCGACGGCCGAGGCCGAGCCGAGCTCGCGGCCGGTCCGGCGCTCGAGCAGGGAGAACGCGGGCATCACCAGCAGGCTGACGGCGGCCAGCACGATGCCGACGGGGGAGTGCTGGGCCTCCGAGAATCCGAGCAGCGCCCGGAGCGAGTCGACGGCGACGAACGCGGCCAGGCCGAGGAATGAGACGGCGATCACCCGCAGCGCGGTGCGCTCGCGCGCCTCCGGATCGCGGCCCGAGAACTGCCAGGCGACGGCCGCGGCGGAGAGCACCTCCACCACGGAGTCGAGGCCGAAGGCGACGAGTGCGGTGGACGACGCGACCGTCCCGGCGGCGAGTGCCACGATCGCCTCCACCACGTTGTAGGCGATGGTCGCGCCGACGATCCAGCGGATCCGCCTCTGCAGCACGCGGCGGCGGGCGGGGAGGAGCGGAGCGCGCAGGGCGGTCATGCGCAGCGGCAGTCGTCGCCGGAGCAGCAGTCCGGATCGACGACCAGGGCCAGGCGGAGCAGGTGGTCGAGCGCCCCGGCGATCCGGGTCTCGGCCAGCCGGTACCAGGTGTACCGGCCGTCCTTCACGGCCTCCACCAGCCCGCATCCGCGGAGGCATGCGAGCTGATTCGACATCACCTGCCGCGACACCCCGAGCGCGTCCGCGAGGTCGGAGGGGACGGCCGGAGCCTCGCGCAGCGCGAGCAGGATCCGGGACCGGGTCTCGTCCGCCAGAGCGGATCCGAGGCGCGCGAGAGCGGCGGAGTGGGTGAGGGTCGCGGAGGCGGGCACGGGAGCGACGGTACACGCGATGCTGTATCGAGCGCGAGGGCGGTGGTCTCTCCTCGAACGTGCGGGCTCCCCTCCTGCTCCCCCCGTCGGGTGGGCGGACGGGCCGCACTGCCGCGGATCCCCGGGGCCGGCCTCCACGGCGCGCCGCGTACGGCCCGCGCGCCGTGCCAGGATCCCCTTGATCACGGCGCCCGTCCGCCGCTCCGCCGCTCGGTCTCCTGGAAGGGCCACGGACCCGCCTTGCTCGATGCCACGACCCTCCGCGTCGCCTTCGGGGTCACCGCCCTCACCCTCTTCCTGCTGTTCGCGCTGGTCACCTACCGGTCGACGCGCTCGTCCTTCAGCTTCTGGTGGTGCACGGCGCTCGCGCTGTTCATGGGCGGCTCGCTCGCCTACCTCCGCGACGGCACGGCCGACCAGGTGTGGGCGAATCCGCTCGGCAACGGGCTCATCGTGGCCGGCGCCGCCGCGGTCTGGGCGGCGAGCCGCTCCCTCCGCGGCCGGCCGACGCCGTGGTGGCTGGTGGTCGCTCCGACCGTGGTGGTGACGGGCGTGTCCAGCCTCGACTCGCCCGCCGTCAACGACTGGTCGGGAGGGCCGCTCTACCTCGCCTCGATGGCGCTCCTCATCGGCCTGTCGACCCGCGAGATCACGCTGCTCGGCGCCGGGCGCTCGCGCACGCGCTGGCCGCTGCTGCTGAGCTCCGGCGCCCTCTCCCTCTACTACGCGCTCCGGTTCGCCGTATTCCTGGCCGCGGGGCTGCGCAGCGAGCTGTTCGCGACCTGGTTCGGGACCCCGACCACCACGCTAATCACGCTGGTGCTGCTGGTCGTGGTGTCGTTCAGCATGGCGTCGCTCAGCGGCGAGCAGGTCGCGCAGATGCTCACCGCCGGCGCCGCCCGCTCGCGGCAGGAGCTCGCCGACGGCGAGAGGGTGCAGCGGCGGCTCGAGCCCCGCTCGGTCCCGGACCTCCCGGGCTACGACGTCGCCGGCGCCTGCGTGCCCAGCGGGACGGTGAGCGGCGACTTCTTCGACTGGCGCTGCACGCCCGACGGGCTCGCCGTCACCGTCGCCGACGTGATGGGCAAGGGGGTCGGCGCCGCGATGATCGCCGCCACGGTCCGCGCCGCCCTGCGCGTCACTCCTCCCGCCCTCGGCCCCGCGGCGACGATGGCGCTCATCGACCGGGTCGTCGAGCCGGACCTGGCGGCGAACGACGCGTTCGTCACGCTCCTCCACCTGCGGCTCAGCGCCTCGACCGGCGACATCGCGCTCGTCGACGCCGGGCACGGACTCGGGATCGTCTGCCGCGCCGACGGCTCGCGCGAGCGCATCCCCTCCGCCCACCTGCCGCTCGGCCTCCTCGGCACGCAGGAGTGGCAGCCGACCGGCCTCCGACTCCACCCCGGCGACCTGCTGCTGATCTGCAGCGACGGCGTGCTGGACCTCTTCGACGGCTCCCTCGCCGCCCTCGACCGGGTGGCCGACGCGGCCGTCGCCGCCCCTGCGACCGCCGCCGACGCGGTCGCCGGCGTCACAGGCCTGGCGGCCGAGGGAATGCTGGCGGACGACGTGACCGTGGTGGCGATCCGGCGGACCTCGGGGAGCTGACCCGGCCTCAGCCCCGCCCCGCCTGCAGCCGGAGCCCGGCCAGCAGCAGGTCGAGGCCGGAGCGGAACACGTCGAGGTCGTCGTGCGTCGCCATGACGTCGGCCGCGTGGTGGCCGAAGGGGAACTCCTCCGGATCGAGGGCGCGCCAGCGGTCGGCCAGATGCTCGAGGAACTCGCCTCTCTCCATCCCGCTCTCGAGGAACTCGCGGGGCGGCGGCTGCGCCAGGTCGGCCGCGACTCCGACGACGTAGCTGACGATGGACGACACGGCGTGGAACCGCTGCCGGGGCGTCAGGTCGAGAGCCATGAGCTGCTGCCCGAGGCGCTCGTACATCGCCATCGAGTTGGGCTGCACCCCGGTCGTGCGGAGCATGTAGAGGCCGAACCAGGGTCGGCGGACGCACTCGTCGAAGAGGGCCAGTGCGACGGCGCGGACGTTGTCGATCGGGTCCGGCCCGTGGGTGAGCGGCTCGCTGTCTGCGAGGACCCGACCCATGACCTCGTCGGTCGCCCGCTCCAGCAGCTCGTCGCGGCTGCCGACGTACCAGTAGATGCTCGCCACACCGCCGCCGAGTCGGGCCGCGAGCGCGCGGAACGTGAGGGCCGACTCCCCGGACTCGTCGAGGATCGCGATCGCCTCGGCCAGCACGGTGTCGAGCGAGTGCGACGCTCGGCGGCGGCCCCGGGCGGGGGAGGGCGCGGCAGCGGTCTCCGTCGGGCGATCTGCAGGCATGGCTTGCATCTTACCGAACGGCGTTCCATACTATCGAACGCCGTACGAGAGTCGAACGGCGTTCGATAGGAAGGCGCCTCGATGTCCGCTCCGACGACCACGTCCGCCGAGTCCCGCGCTCACACCTCCCTCCGCTCCGCGGCACTCCCGCTCGCCGCTCTCTGCCTCGCGTTCTTCGTCGAGATGGTCGACAACACGCTGCTCTCGATCGCCCTCCCGACGATCGGACGCTCACTCGACGGGTCGACCGCCGGACTGCAGTGGGTGACCGGTGCCTACTCCCTGACCTTCGGCGGGCTGCTGCTGACAGCCGGGTCCGCCGCCGACCGGTTCGGCCGCCGCCGCGTGCTCCTCACCGGCCTCGCCGCGTTCGGGCTGATCAGCCTCGCCGTCGTCCTCGTCACCGACATCGGCCAGCTGATCGCCCTCCGCGCGGCGCTCGGCTGCGCCGCGGCCGCCATGGCGCCCGTCACGATGTCGCTGGTGTTCCGGCTCTTCGACGACGAGAGGCTCCGCATGCGGTCGATCACGATCGTGATGATCGTCGGGATGTCCGGCATGGTCCTCGGCCCCCTCCTCGGCGGCTCGATCCTCAGCACCGTCAGCTGGCAGTGGCTGCTCGTCGTCAACGCCCCGATCGCGCTGCTGGTCTGGATCGGCGTGCGCCTCGGAGTTCCCGCGGACCAGCGCGCCGACCTCACCTCCGGTCGGCTCGACCTGCCGGGGACCGCCCTCACCGTCGCCGCGGTGGGGCTCGGCTGCTACACACTCACCAGCGGAGTCGAGAACGGCTGGCTGTCGCTCCTCACGATCGCCTGCGCCGCGGGCACCGTCGCCGCCGTCGCGGGATTCGTCGTCCGCGAGCGCCGCGCCGTCTCGCCCATGATCGACCTCGCGATCTTCCGCGCCGGCCCCGCGCGGGGAGCGGCGCTCACGCAGCTCGGCGCCTCGGTCGCCTTCGCGAGCGTCCTGTTCGGCCTGATCCTGCACTTCCAGTACGCCTATGGCTGGAGCCCGGTGCGCGCCGGCCTCGCGAACCTGCCCGTCATCGTCACGATGCTCGCCGCCACTCCGGTCACCGAGCGCCTCGCCGCGAAGCTGGGGCACCGCGCGGCCTGCCTGATCGGCACCGGGCTCCTGGTCGGCGCGCTGCTCGGGATGTCCTGGGCGGTGGACCGGGGCTACCTCGCGATCGCCGTGATGATGGTCGTGATGACGGTGGGCCTGCGGACGATCATGACCATCTGCGCCGTCGCCCTCGTCGAGGCGATGCCCGCGAACCGCACCTCGATCGGTGCGGCGCTCAACGACACGGCCCAGGAGATCGGCACCAGCATCGGCACGGCCGTCGTCGGCACGCTGATCGCCGCACTGGTGGCGACCACCCTCCCGGCGGGCGCGTGGAGCGCAGACCTCGTCCGGAGCTTCTTCGCGGGTGAGCGGGTCGCTTTCCTGGTCGTGGCGGTCCTCGTCGGCGTGATCGCGACGATCGGCTCGCTGTCCCTCAGCGACTCCCGCTCCACCGAGGAGCCGGCGGCGGCCTAGTCCGTCGTGTCGCGCCGGGCGTCCTCGAGGTCGGCGATGTCCGTGTACTCGAGGAAGTCCAGCGGCGGGATGTCCGTCATCTCCTCGCTCCAGGAGGGGCGGGCCGGCTGCATGCGGCGCGTCTCGAGCTCGATGTGGGCGATGACTTCCGCGTCGTCCGGCTCCTCCACCTCGCTGCTGTCGATCGGCACCGACCAGAGCTGGCTCGCCGGCCCGATCAGCAGGTGGGCGTAGGCGCGTCCGCCGCCCTCGGTCAGGACCGGCACCGAGACGACATCCGACTTGCTGACGTCCGCGAGGGCCCGGGCGTACCGGAGGACCGCCTTGCAGGTCAGGTCGCCGACGAGCAGGTGGCCGCTGGAGTAGTGCAGTTTCCGCATGCATCCAGCCTCCGCGCGCCGCCCGCGGGGCCTCAAGAGGGTTGCCCTGGGAAGGCGGTGCCCCTAATGGGCCGGGAGGTCCCGCCCGATCGGGGTCATCGCTCCGGGTGTCCGGCGCTCTCGCGGAGCTCGCGGCCGTCGGCGACGTCCTCGGCGTGCTTCTCGGCTTTCTTGTCGCTCTGCCGGGTGTCGCGGGGCGGGAGCTGGATGTGCTCCTCGGCTTCGATGCCGGCCTGCAGCTGGCGGCCGCGCTCGAGCTCGGCGTCGAACTCGGCCCCGAAGAGCAGGGCGAGGTTCGTGATCCAGAGCCAGAGGAGGAAGACGATCACGCCGCCGAGGGCGCCGTAGGTCTTGTTGTAGTTGCTGAAGTTGGCGACGTAGAACGCGAAGCCGGCCGAGGCCAGCGCCCAGACGACGAGGGCGAGGATCGAGCCCATGCTGGTCCAGCGGAACTTCGGCTGCCGCACGTTGGGGGACCAGTGGTAGAGGACCGCGACGATGACGACCATGATCGCGATCAGCACCGGCCACTTGGCGATGCTCCACACGGTCAGGGCGACCTCGCCGAGGCCGATCGCGTCGCCGATGGTCTGCGCGATCGAACCGCTGAGCACGAGGATCAGTCCGGCGATGACGAGCAGGAGGACCGTCACGAGGGTGACGGCGAGCATCGTGGGGCGCAGCTTCCAGATCGGGCGGCCCTCGTCGATCTCGTAGACGCGGTTCATGCCGCGCCCGAAGGCGCCGACGTAGCCGGAGGCGGACCAGAGGGCGCCGAGGACACCGGTGACGAACGCCAGGCCGGCGGCGGGGCTGGAGGTGAGCTCCTGGATCGGGCCGCGGACCGTGTCGAGGACGTCGGCCGAGACGAACCCGCCGGCGATCTCGAGCACGGTGTCGGTCGTGGTCTCGGCCTGGCCGAAGAGGCCGAGGATCGAGACGATCGCGAGCAGCCCGGGGAACAGCGCGAGGACGGCGTAGTAGGTCAGCCCCGCCGCGATGTCCGTGCACTGGTCGGCGCCGAACTCGCGGAGCGTCTTCTTGAGGACGTAGCCCCACGAGCGCTTGGTGACGTCCGTCGGTCCGTCGGGCTTGCGGGAGTCGTCGGGGTCGGGCGCGGTGCGGTCGCGCTCGGTGCTGGTCTGGGCCACGGTCGTCCTCCATCTCGAGCGTCTGCGGATCGTCGGGGACGGAAGGACCGCCTGCGATCGCTCCGAGCCCCGACGACGCCGTGCTCGCCACCGACCGTAGGAGCGCCGGACGCTCAGGGCAGGACGGTTGACAGCCGCCCGTCGAGTCCGGTGGGGGAGGTGTTCCGCGGTGGAGCCCGCGCTCAGAGCTGCGCGAGCAGCCTCTCGCACGCCTGCTCGCAGCGGCGGCAGGCCTCGGCGCAGATTCGGCAGTGCTCGTGCATCCCGGCGTGCCGCTCGCAGTCGTCGGCGCAGGCGCGGCAGGCCAGGAGGCAGGCCTCGACGAGGGCACGGACGGCCGCGGATCCGACGACGCCGCGGCGCGAGAGCACGGCGCCGGTCGCGGCGCACACGTCGGCGCAGGCGAGGTCGGTGCGGATGCAGTGGACCAGCTCGGCGACCGACTCCTCGCCGAGGCACGCGTCGGCGCAGGCGGTGCAGGTGAGTGCGCAGGCGCCGCACGCGTCGATGCACTCGGCCAGGACCTCCGGATCGACGCCTCGCAGCTCCTCGGGGTGGCTCCGGATCATGTCGCTCGTGCTGCTCATGGCGCGTCCTCTCGTCGTGACCCCGGCGGGTCGATCGGTCCGGGCGACGCTACGGGCCCGCCCGCCACCGGGCGAGGGCCTGGCCAGGCACTGCGGCCGGTGATAGCCGGGCGGTCAGCCCCTCACGACGAAGGCGTCGTGGATCAGGTTGCCCCCGGTCGCCGCCGGATTCCGTGTGCTGCCGCGGGTGATCGTGACGGTGTGGGTGCCGGCGGGCAGGGTCCCGCTGGTCCAGACGGTCTGGGCGGAGCGGGTGGTGGCGCTGTAGCGGTCGACCGAGGCCACGAGGACGCCGTCGAGGCGGACCTCGTCGATCCCGGACGTGCTGGACCGGCGGCTCACCCACGAGACTCCGGTGCCGGTGAAGCGGAGGGTGGCGGAGGCGCCCCCTGTCGACGAGAAGGAGACACCGCCGCCGCTGTCCGCGGAGGAGGAGGTGGTGGACCAGGTGCCCGTGACGGCGACGGCCGGCGAGCCGTTCTGGTGGGTGCCGGCCCCGACGGCGGCGAGCGGAGTCGCGGTGGCGGTCGGCGTGGAGGTCGAGGTCGGCGCGGCGGTGGCGGTCGGCGTGGGCGTGGCCGTCGGCACCGGAGTGGCGGCCCTCTTCGCGAGCACGATGGACGCCGTCGCTCCCTTCAGCCCGCTCGGCCGGAACGTGATCGTCGTCGCGGTGCTCGTCCTGCTCGTCACGCTCAGGGCGGCGCTCGAGGACACCGTGCCCGCGGTCGGCCGCGCGAGCGTCACGGTGAGCGCGCTCGTCGAGACCTGCGTCGGGTCGACGGTCGAGACGGTCACCGTGTCCGCGTCCTCCCGGATCGAGACCAGGCCGGCGCCGGTGATGCTCGCGACCCGGGTGCCTCCGACGAGCACGGGGCTCGTGGTCCCGGCCTTCCACGACACGGCGCTCACGGTGCCGGTCGAGCGGTCGCGGGCGGCGCTCAGCTGGGGGGTGTTGCTGAGCACGGTCACGTCCGGGTCCACCGCGTACGCGGCGGTCGCCGCCTCGGAGGCGCCGGGGAGGACCGTGTACGCGTACGAGGCGCCGGTCGGGTTCGTGCCGTGGCTCGTCGTGAGGGAGTAGTAGTGGCCGGTCACCGGCGCCGTCGGACCGGCGGCGCTCACGGCGCTCCAGGCTCCGGTGCGGGTCCGCCCCTGCGCGGTCAGGGCGATCGGCGTCGGGAAGACGTAGCCCACCGACTCCGCGGAGCCGGTGATCGAGGCCCAGCGGGCGGTGCTCGTGGCGGTCGCCTCCGCACCGCGGAGGACGCCGTCGACGCGGAGCCTCGCGTCGGGAGCGACGTCGCGGCGGTCGTCGATCACCGTCTCCGCGCGCCGGCGCACCCCGTCCCAGCCGGTCCCGGACATGTCGGTCGCCGTGATCCCGGAGCCGAGCGCGAGGATCTCGTCGTCGAAGGTGAACCAGGCCTTCTTCGCGACCAGGCTCACCGACGCCGCGTCGAAGTCGAGCGCCGCGATCCCCGTCCGCCGCGACGGGCTCTCGAGGCTCCCGGTGAAGGTCGTCGTCGGGCGGGACGACGCGCCCTCGCCCGCGCTCCGGACGATCGTGTCCTCGGTGGTGCCGGGCATCCGGTACGGGTTCGCCGTGGCCCAGTAGCCGTCGTCGTACTGGCGCCCGCTGCCCAGGTGGAGCGACGTCGCTCCGTCGCCGGTGTACCAGCCGCTGCGGTTCTCGCCGTTGAGCGACTCGTAGCGGGCGATCCGCGTGCTCGACAGGCCGACGGCGAAGCCCGAGGTCGCCGTGGTCCGCGTGAAGCGGTCCATCCCGGCGAAGGCCCGGACGCCCGAGCCGATCGGGGTCGCGATCAGGCCCGTGTCGGCGAGGACGAGCCGCGCGCGCACGACGTCGCTGACGGACCCGGCCGTCTCGATGCTCACGGGGCTGCCGGCGTTGCAGGCCAGCCAGCTCTTCGCCAGCGCGTTCGTCCGTGTCCTGGCCGAGGGAGGGGCGCTGTCGGCGAGGCGCAGCACCGCCGCCTGCAGCTGGACGCCGACGTCGCCGTCCTCCGACTCCGCCCGCGCGGTCTCGCGGCCGCGGACCGTCGACATCACGGCGCCGCACCAGGTGACGGGGGCGAAGGAGGAGGCGAGCCGGTCGTACACGCCGAGCCCCTCCGGGCTCGTGATCTCCCAGCGGGAGCCGTCGAGCAGCGAGTACAGGTCGTCGAGGGTGTCGAGCATCGAGAGCCCGTACCCGCCGCTGTAGGCGAAGACGCTGTGCTGCACGAAGGAGCCGTCGGCGTGGAAGCCGTCGCCGGACGCCACCGTCCTCAGCGCCGGGTCGATGCCGGCGGCCGCCTCCGCGATCTTCGCCGGCTGCTTCAGAAGCACTGCCCGCCCGGCGATGACCGCCGCCGTCCAGACGCGGTTGGCGCCGGTCCGGGTGACGGTGTCGGCGAAGCGCGTCGAGGCCGACAGGTAGGCCTGCACCTGCGCCGCCGAGAGGTCGGGGTAGAGGAGGGCGGTGATGCTGTTCAGCTCGAGCGGGATGCCGATCTGCTGCTCCCACCAGCGGGAGGTGCCGGTGGTGGAGCGGTTGTAGCGGTTCGCCGAGAGCCAGTCGGCGGTCGTGACGACGTCGCGGAGGAGCGCCGGGTCGCCGCTGAGGGCGGTGCCGGGGGTCTTCAGCGCGGTCGCGAGGACGGTGACCCGCTTGTAGGCGGTCCACACCTCCACCGCCGAGGTGCCCGTGACCAGATCGGGCCAGGGCTCGCCGCCGTCGGTCTCGAGCGTCGACCAGTAGCCCTCGGCCTCGGCGACGAGGCGGCCCTTCGCCGCGGCGAGGCCGCCGACGCTCCCGCTTCCCGGGATCGTGCCCGTCAGATCGGCGACGAGGGCGAGGCGCATCGCGTCGTACTCGTCGCCCGCCGAGTCGACGGCGGACGCTGTCGGCGCGGTGGCGAGCGGGAGGATCAGGACGGTCACGAGCAGGAGCGCCGCAGCGAGTGGGCTCCCGCGCCGGGGCGCGTCGGATCGAGAGGGTCGGTTCGTCTCCGCGCGCGATCGGCGGAGGGGACGCGGCTGAGTGGGCACGGGCGCTCCTGAGGCGACGCCCACGAGCCTGCGGGCTTCGGGTGCTCGCGGGTCGCCGGGGGAGCGTCGGGTGAAGAGTAGGGGTCCGCTCCGTCCGGCGGCAAGAGGCGGAGGCGAGGACGGCCGGGATCGGCCACCGCCGACGCTCCCGACCGCGCGATCTGCGACAGCCGTACCCCGTGAGGGGTACAGAGGCGCCGAAGGTCCCCCACCCGTCAAGCGGGGCGATACGGTCGGAGGTGCGTGTGCGCTCCGGGGAGTCCCGGCGCGGCGCGCAGGGGGAAGGGGGCACGGATGATCGAGGCCGAGCAGGATCCGCGGCTGGTGGCGCTCGAGATGATGGGGTCGGCTCCGGAGGAGCGCTTCGACCGGATCACACGGATGGCCGAGGAGCTGTTCCGCGTGCCCGTGGCCGAGATCCACTTCCTCGACGACACCACGCTGTTCACGAAGTCCCCGCAGCGTCCGGACGCCGTGCTCGCCTACCCGCGCGCCGGCACCTTCTGCGACGCGACGCTCGAGAAGCGCACCACCTTCGTCGTGCCGGACCTCGGTGCCGACGAGGCGTGGGCCGGGCACGAGCACGTCGCGGGGTACCCGCACGTCCGCTTCTACGCCGGGCGGCCGCTGTCGGTCGAGGGCGACCTGCAGCTGGGCACCCTCTGCCTCATCGACTTCGTGCCCCGGAGCCTCACCCCGGACGAGCGGCAGCTGCTCGAGGAGTTCGGCGAGTGGGTCGAGCGGGAGCTGCGCGACACGGCGGAGCGCGACCGCGCCGCCGACATGCAGACGCAGATGGCTCCCTCCTCCCTCCACCACCCCGCCGGCTACGAGCTCTCGGGGCTCTCGCTGCCGCGGTGGACGATCACCGGCGACTTCTACAGCTGGCGCGGCGACGACGAGACGGTCGACCTGACCCTCGTGGACGTGATGGGCAAGGGGACGGCGGCGGCGATCGTGGCCGCGTCGATCCGCTCCGCGTTCCGGGCGCGCCTGGGCGGCGACCCCGACGCGGTCGTCAGCGCGGTGAGCGCCCAGCTGCACGACGACTTCACGGCCACCGAGACCTTCGCGACCCTCTTCCACGGGCGCCTCGACACCGCGTCCGGCCGGATCGACTTCGTCGACGCGGGCCACGGGCTCACCGTCCTCCTCCGCGCCGACGGCTCGTTCCAGCGGCTCGCGGCACTGGGCCTCCCACTGGGCATCGCGGAGGACGGCGGCTGGATCACCCAGACCGTGGAGCTCGCGGTCGGCGACTCGCTCCTGGCCTTCACCGACGGCGTCCTCGACCTCTACGACGGGACGCTGCAGTCCCTGGCGCGCGCGGTCGACCTCGCCCGCGACTCCGCCGACACCGCCGCGTTCCTGCAGGCGCTGAAGGCGCTCGCCGCCTCCGGCTCCGCGTCCGACGACATCACCGCCCTCGTGCTGACCCGCACGGGCGCCGACCGCTCCGCCGAGAAGGACCCCGCATGACGTTCACGACCGAGACGACCGCCCCCGACATCGCCGTGCTGCGGGGGGAGGGGCGGCTCAACGCGGCCTCGGCTCCGGAGCTGCGCTCGGCCGTCCGCCGGGCGATCGACGAGGGCAGCCCCCGCATCGTCGTCGAGCTCAGCGCGGTGACGTTCATGGACTCCTCCGGCCTCGGCGCCCTGGTCGGCGCTCTCAAGACCGCGCGGCAGGCGGGCGGCGACCTGCGGATCGCGGCGCCCAGCGAGCAGGTCGTGATGGTGCTGCAGCTGTCCAATCTGGACCGGGTGCTCACCCTCTTCGACACGGCCGGCGACGCGTACCGTGACTGAGCGCAGCGTCGGGTTCCGCACGCCCCCGGACGACACCGAGGTCGTCCACGAGATGCTCGCCGGGCTCTGGGGCGAGCGGCCGGACCTGCCGGCCCGCGACCGCATGGCCGTCGAGACGGCGCTGGTCGAGCTGGTCGACAACGTCATCCAGCACGCGACGTCGACGACGACGATCGTCTGCCGCCTCGTCGTGCGCGTCGAGGGAGACGCGATCCACGCGGAGCTGGTCGACACGGCCGATCCGCCGGACATCGGCACGGGGCCGCGGGAGATGCCGGACGTCTTCGCGGAGTCGGGCCGCGGGCTCGCTCTCATCCAGGCTCTGACGACCACGTTCGAGCACGAGCGCTCGGAGGGGCGCAACGTCTGGACCCTGACCCGGGCGCTGGACTCCTAGCGACTGGCGCGGATCAGCGGATCGTGTGCGCGGTGATGACCGCGGCGGCACGCGCCAGGTCGTCCGCCATGCCGTTCAGCCCGGGGGAGGCCTTCAGCACCTCCGCGCTGACCTCGTCGTAGCGCTCGTCCACCTGCGCGAGCAGCTGCTCCCCGGAGGCGGTGAGGCGCAGGAGGACGCTGCGGCGGTCCTGCGGGTTGGCGAGCCTGTCGACGTGGCCGGCGGTCGCCAGCCGGTCGAGGAGCGCGGTCACGGCGCCCGTCGAGAGAGAGAGCTCCAGACCCAGCCACTTCGGCGTGAGGTCGGGCGACTCGCCGAGGACCTCGAGCGCGGTGAGCTCCGAGATGCCCACGCCCACGCCCGCGGCGATGCTCGCGCGGAGGTGCCGCTGCGCGTTCTCGAGCAGGCGGAGCGACTGCCGCAGCTGCACGGCGGGCGCGTCCTGGTCGACGTCGCGCGGGGTCGGTCTCTCGGTGGTCATTCGTCCTTCTCGGGGTAGGGCTGGGGTCATCGTACGGGTCGCCCTCGGGGGTCCCGGCCTGTCACCCGGACAGGGGGTGAAAGAACGATTGCAATGTATCTTTGCCATCAAGTAACTTAGCGGTCAATCGAGTTCGGCGGAACACCAGCCGGACCCTTCCCCTTCAGCATCAGCCCGCCCCACCCGATCAGGAGTCCTGCCATGTCGACCCACACCGCCAAGTCCAAGCGCGTCCGCTTCGCTCCCCTCGCCATCGCGACGAGCATCGCCGCCGCCGCTCTCCTCTCCGTTTCGATGTCCGGCACCCTGTCCGGCTTCGTCGCGAGCATCTCCAACACCGGCAACACCGCCGCCTCCGGCTCGCTCGTCATGGAGGAGAAGTCGACCGGCGCCAGCCCCATCACCTGCCTCAGCACCGACGGCGGCTCGATCAGCACCAACACCGCGACCTGCGCGACCATCAACAAGTTCGGCGGATCGACCACGATGGTCCCCGGCCAGACCGTCACCACCGCGATCACGCTGAAGAACACCGGCACCGTCGCCGCCAACACCTTCACGCTGACTCCCGGCGCCACCTGCTCGCAGAGCAACAACGTCGCGGCCGGCGCCTCCGGCTCCGCCACCGACTTCTGCGGCAAGCTCAACGTCGTGATCACCTCCGGCGGGACCACCGTCTTCACGGGCACCGCCGCGACCCTCGCCGGCTCCGCCGTCAAGACCCTCAACACCGCCCCGGTCACCCCCGGCACCTCCACCCCCTTCTCCATCGCCGTGACCCTCGACTCGTCGGCCACCAACGCCTACCAGGGCCTGTCCGCCTCGCTCCCGCTCACCTGGACCTTCGCGAGCTGATCCCCTCTCCACCCGGCCCGGAGCGCCCCCGCGCGACGGGCCGGGGGAGGAGCGTCCCGCAGCGCTCCTCCTGCACCGCCCCCGAGAACCCTCCTCTCCCCCGAGAACCGCGCCGCACGGCGCACACC
>NZ_PSUB01000017.1:0-76533 GCF_002931595.1 Rathayibacter sp. AY2B9 | reverse complement strand
CCGCGGTCGCGACGAGTCCGCGCCCGTCACCGACCCGGACGCTCTCGCCCCCGTGAGCATCGAGATCAACAACGAGTCGAGCGTCCCCGTCGACGAGGCCGCCCTGCTGCGCCTCGCCGGCTACGCGCTCGACTCGCTCCACGTGCACCCCGACGCCGAGCTCGCGATCGTGCTGGTCGACGAGGGCGCGATGGAGCAGCTGCACGTGCAGTGGATGGACGAGCCGGGGCCGACCGACGTGCTCAGCTTCCCGATGGACGAGCTGCGTCCCGGGACCGAGGACGAGCAGACCCCCGCGGGGCTCCTCGGCGACATCGTGCTCTGCCCGCAGGTCGCGCAGTCCCAGGCCGAGTCGGCCGGCCACTCCGTGCTCGACGAGCTGCAGCTGCTGACCGCCCACGGGCTCCTGCACCTGCTCGGCTTCGATCACGCCGAGCCGGAGGAGGAGCGCGAGATGTTCGGCATCCAGCGCGACATCCTGGTCGGCTTCCACATCAGCGAGCGACGCCGCTAGAGCGCGCCGTGCCCACTCTCCAGCTCCTCATCGCCGCCCTCGCGCTCGTCGCCGTCGGCGGCTGGTTCGCCGCGACCGACGCCGCCCTCGGCGTCCTCTCGCGCAGCGACCTGCTCGACATGGCCCAGCACTCCCGCAGCGCCCGCGCTCTCCGCGCGATCGCGGGCGACATGAGCGCCCACGTCAACGTCGTCAACTTCTCGCGGATCGCGGCCGAGACGACGGCCGCGGTGTTCGTCACCACGGTGCTGGTCGTCGAGGTCCCGCAGCTCTGGCTCGCGCTCCTGCTGGCGGTCCTGATCATGGCGGCGGTCTCGTTCGTCCTGGTCGGCTCCAGCCCCCGCAGCGTCGGGCGCGCCAACGCCCGCGCGGTCCTGTCCACCAGCGCCTCGCTCGTGCACGTGCTCCGGCTCGCGCTGGGTCCGGTCGCGCACGGGCTCGTGGCCCTCGGCAACCGGGTGACGCCGGGGACCGGGCGCTCGGCGGGGTTCTCCTCCGAGGAGCAGCTGCTCAGCATGGTCGACGAGGCGACCGAGCAGGACGTGCTCGAGCAGGACGACCGCGAGCTGATCCACTCGATCTTCGAGTTCAACGACACCTTCGTCCGCGAGGTGATGGTGCCCCGCACCGACATGGTGACGATCGAGGCGACCTCCTCCGTCGGCGCCGGCATGGGGCTCCTGCTGAGCCGCGGCATCTCCCGGCTCCCCGTCATCGGCGACGGCGTCGACGACGTCCTCGGCGTGCTCTACCTGCGCGACGTGGCCCGGCACACCTACGAGCGGCCGGACGACGACGACACGGTCGCCGATCTCGCGCGCCCCGCGCTGTTCGTGCCCGAGTCGAAGAAGGCCGACGAGCTGCTCCGCCAGATGCAGCTCGAGTCCAACCACCTCGCGATGGTGGTCGACGAGTACGGCGGCATCGCGGGCCTGGTGACGCTGGAGGACCTGATCGAGGAGCTCGTCGGCGACATCTCCGACGAGTACGACCGCGAGGTCGACCTCTTCGAGGAGACGGCGCCCGGGGTCTACCGCGTCTCGGCGCGCCTGCCGGTGGACGAGCTCGGCGAGCTGTTCGAGCTCGACCTCGAGGACGACGACGTCGACTCGGTCGGCGGACTGCTGACCAAGGCCTACGGGCGCCTCCCCGAGCGCGGCGCGACGGCGCGGATCGGCGGAGTGCTGCTCGAGGCCGAGCAGGCGGACCCGCGCCGTGGGACCATCTCCACGGTGATCGTCCGCCGCGATCCCGATCTGGACACCGCCGGCGAGCCCGGCACCGGCCCCGTCGCGATCATCGCGGACGGCGGCACCACCACCCCCAGCCCGAGCACGGCTCCCACCCGCGGAGCCACGGGCGATCAGCACGAGGACGCACGATGACCGACACCACTCCCGCCGCCGCTCCCTACCGGGCGGGCTTCGTGTCCTTCGTCGGCCGCCCGAACGTGGGCAAGTCGACGCTCACGAACGCCCTCGTCGGCGAGAAGATCGCCATCACGAGCTCGAAGCCCCAGACCACGCGGCGCGCTATCCGCGGCGTGGTGCACCGCACCGACGGCCAGCTGATCGTCGTCGACACCCCCGGCATCCACCGGCCGCGCACGCTCCTCGGAGAGCGGCTGAACTCGCTCGTCACCTCGACCCTCGGCGACGTCGACGTCATCGGGATGCTGTTCCCCGCGGACGAGCCGATCGGCCCGGGAGACCGCTTCATCAACGAGCAGCTCGACTCCTTCCCGCGCGCCCGGAAGGTCGCGATCGTCTCGAAGGTCGACCTCTCCTCGAAGAAGTCCGTGGCGAAGCAGCTGCTCGCCGTCTCGGAGCTGCGCGAGTGGGACACGATCGTGCCGATCTCGGCCGTGACCGAGGAGCAGCTGGACGTCCTGGCCGTCGAGCTCCTGCGCCTGATGCCGGTCTCGCCCGCCCTCTACCCGGAGGAGGCGGTGACCGACGAGGACCTGTCCTCGCGGATCGCCGAGTTCATCCGCGAGGCCGCCCTCGAGGGCGTCTCGGACGAGCTGCCGCACTCCCTCGCCGTGACGCTCGACGACATGGTCGAGCGCGAGGACGGCTCGCTGATCGACATCTACGCCAACGTCTTCGTGGAGCGCGACAGCCAGAAGGGCATCATCATCGGCAAGGGCGGCCAGCGTCTGCGCGAGGTGGGAGCCGTCTCCCGCGAGCAGATCGAGCGCCTGCTGGGCCGCCGCGTGTTCCTCTCCATCCGGGTGAAGGTCGCCAAGGAGTGGCAGCGCGACCCGAAGCTGCTGGGGCGCCTGGGCTTCTGACGCCGGAGGACGACGGCGGTCACCCTCCAGGACGACGCCCCCGGGCGCGCGGACCCGTAGCGTGGTCCTCATGCGCGCCCTCCTCGACCGACCGGCGGCCCTGCCGATCGCCGGGGCGCTGCTCGCCGCCCTCCATCTGCTGCTCGGGCTCACCGGGGTCACTCCGACCGAGCGGATCGCCGGCGGCCTCGTGCTCGCGCTGGCCCTCGCCGTCGCGGGATTCCTGCCCGCGCTCGCCCCCTCGCTCGTCGCGGTCGGCGCGCTCGCCGACGGAGGCGTCCTGCTCGGCGGCGTCCCCGTCGACGGGGTGCTCGTCGGCCTGGTCGTCCTCTGGCAGACGACCCGCCGGGTGGGCCCCTGGACCCGTGCCCTGGCGCTCGCGGGCGGCCTGATCCTCGCCGGGATCGGCGGCGTCACCGTCGCGCTCGGCCTCTCCGGCCCGCTCGATCCGTCCGGGCTCCCGGCGCGCGTGGAGTTCGTGGTCCTCGCCCTGGTCGCCCTCGCGGTCGCCTCCGTGCTCGGTGCGGCGAAGGTCCTCGTGTACCTCAACGCGCTGCGGGCGCCGGTCCTCGCGGGCGATCGGATCGACGCGCTGCTGACCCGGGTCGCCGGTCCGCAGGACCCCTTCGCGGTGGGGGTCGCCGGTGGTCAGGCGCTGGTGCTCCTCCTCGTCGCCGGCCTCCCGTTCGCCGGGGTGGAGGGCGCGATGCAGCTGCTGGTCGCGGGCGTGCTCGCGGTCGCGCTGGTGCTGCACCGGCGGTCCCCGGTCCTCGCCCTCTCGATCGCCTGGGCCGGTGCCGCCCTGCAGATGAGCGCGAGCCTCGCTCCCGGACCCGCGGATCTGGCCATCCTGGCCGTCCTCTTCGGCGCCGGCGCGTCGGAGTCGCGGCGGATGCGGATCGCGGGAGCGGTGTCGGCCGTCCTCGGCGCCGTGGTCGCCGTCGTCTACCTCGTCCTCGTCTTCGACCTCGTCGCGAGCGCCTACGACGGCCTCCTGTCGGCCGGAGCCACCTTCGGCGGGATCCTCGCGACGCTCGGCCTCTCCTGGACCATCGGACTGCTCTCCCGCTCGGTCCGCCGGGCGCGGGAGGGCCAGACCCTGCGCGCGCAGGCCGAGCAGGAGCGCGCCCGGGCGCAGCGCGAGCTCGACACCGTGGAGGAGCGCAACCGGATCGCCCGCGACATGCACGACGTCGTCGCCCACTCCCTCGCCGTCGTGATCGCGCAGGCGGACGGCGCGCGCTACCTCGGCGCCACCAGCCCCGAGCAGACCGACGCCGCGCTGCTGACCATCTCCTCCGTCGCCCGGGACGCCCTCGGCGACGTGCGCGTGCTCCTCGCCCAGCTGCGGCACTCGCAGAGCGACGGCCCGCAGCCCGGCGCCCGCGACCTGCCGGCCCTCCTCGACAGCGTGGGCGGAGCCGGAGCCCCCGTCCGCGCCGAGCTCGCCGTCGACCTGGAGGCGGTGCCGCGCGCCGTCGGTCTGGCCCTGTACCGGATCGCCCAGGAGGCGACCACGAACGCTCTCCGCCACGGCCGCCCGGGCTCGCCGCTCGACATCGCCCTGCGCCAGGACGGCGGCGAGCTCGCCCTGACCGTGCGCAACGCCCGGTGCGCCGACGTCGAGCGCGACTCCCTGCCGGGCGAGGGCCACGGCCTGGTCGGCATGCGCGAGCGCGCCGCGCTCGTCGGGGGAGTGCTCGCCGCCGGCCCGGTCGGGGACGACTTCGTCGTCGACGCGCGCCTGCCCTCCTCCCCGGCCCTCGCCCGCACCGCCCTACCCCTCGCCTCCGGAGGCAGCCCCGCATGACCGACACCATCCGCCTCGTCCTCGTCGACGACCAGGCCCTCTTCCGCGCCGGCATCCGCATGCTGCTCGGCTCGCAGCCCGACCTCGAGGTGGTCGGCGAGGCCTCGGACGGGGCGGAGGGCGCGGAGCTGGTCGCGCGGCTGGCCCCCGACGTCGTGCTGATGGACATCCGGATGCCGGGCGTCGACGGGATCGAGTCGACCCGGCGGATCCTCGCGGACGCGCAGGAGCGGCGGGTCGAGCCTCCGCGCATCCTCGTGCTGACCACCTTCGACCTCGACGAGGCGGCCGCGCGCGCCATCCGGGCGGGCGCGAGCGGCTTCCTCCTGAAGGACACGGAGCCCGGCTTCCTCCTCGCCTCCGTCCGCACCGTGCACGCGGGGACCGCCGTGGTCGCCGCCTCCGCGACCCGCGAGCTCTTCGAGCACTTCGGAGCGGCGGGCAGCGGACGCGAGACCCCGCCCGCCTTCGCGACCCTCACCGACCGCGAGCGCGAGATCTTCCACCTGGCCGCGCGGGGGATGAGCAACACCGAGATCGCGCGCGCCGAGTTCCTGAGCGAGGCGACGGTGAAGACGCACATCAGCCGCACCCTCGGCAAGCTCGGCCTGCGCGACCGCGTGCAGCTGGTGGTCTACGCCTACGAGAACGGCCTGGTCTCCTAGAGCGGGGCGCCGGGGTGACGCGCCGCGGGGGCGGTGCTACCCTGACCGGGTGCGCTTCGGACAGCTCCTCCTTCTCCGCCGCGACGAGATCTGATCCTCAGGCCATCCTCGTCGCGGAGTCCGTCGTCGGCTGAACCATCCCTCGCCCGCGAGGTCGATCCGCATCCGGATCCCCGCGAGACCGCCCGACCGGCACCGCCCACCAGCGGAGCCGCACGCGAGCGGGATCGGTCACGAGCGAGAACAGACACGTGCGCACCACTGCGCCGGGAGAGCACCTCATGCTGAACAACCAGAAGCCGTCGCCCATGCCGATCGGCAAGTACCGTCCCTTCCACGAGCTGATCGCCGTGGACCTGCCCGACCGCACCTGGCCGTCGAACCGCATCACCGCCGCGCCCCGCTGGTGCGCCGTGGACCTCCGCGACGGCAACCAGGCGCTCATCGACCCGATGAGCCCCGAGCGCAAGCGCATCATGTTCGATCTGCTGGTCCGGATGGGCTACAAGGAGATCGAGGTCGGGTTCCCGAGCGCGAGCCAGACCGACTTCGACTTCGTGCGCAGCCTCATCGAGGAGGGCGCGATCCCCGAGGACGTCACCATCCAGGTGCTGACCCAGGCCCGCGACCACCTGATCGAGCGCACCTACGAGTCGATCCGCGGCGCGCGCCAGGCGATCGTGCACCTCTACAACTCCACGAGCGTGCTGCAGCGCGAGGTCGTGTTCCGCAAGGACCGTCAGGGCATCATCGACATCGCGCTGGCCGGCGCCCGCAAGTGCCGCGAGATGGAGTCGACCGTCCCCGGCACGGCCGTCTACTACGAGTACTCGCCCGAGAGCTACACCGGCACCGAGCTCGACTTCGCCCGCGAGATCTGCGACCGGGTCGTCGAGGTCTTCGAGCCGACTCCCGAGCGCAAGGTCATCCTGAACCTGCCCGCCACCGTCGAGATGGCCACCCCGAACGTCTACGCCGACTCGATCGAGTGGATGAGCCGCAACCTCGCGCAGCGCGAGAACATCGTGCTGTCGCTGCACCCCCACAACGACCGCGGCACGGCCGTGGCGGCGGCCGAGCTGGGCTACCTGGCCGGTGCCGACCGGATCGAGGGCTGCCTCTTCGGCAACGGCGAGCGCACCGGCAACGTCGATCTGGTCGCGTTGGGCGTGAACCTGTTCACCCAGGGGATCGACCCGCAGATCGACTTCAGCGACATGGACGGCATCAAGCGCACCGCCGAGTACTGCAACCAGCTGCCCGTGCCCGAGCGCAGCCCCTGGGCGGGCGACCTGGTCTTCACCGCCTTCAGCGGCTCGCACCAGGACGCCATCAAGAAGGGCTTCGAGGCGATGCAGGCCGAGGCCGAGCGGACCGGCCGCAGCGTCGACGAGCTCACCTGGGCCGTGCCCTACCTGCCGGTGGACCCGAAGGACCTGGGCCGCTCCTACGAGGCGGTCATCCGCGTCAACTCGCAGTCCGGCAAGGGCGGAGTCGCGTACCTGCTGAAGACGGACCACGCGCTCGACCTGCCGCGCCGGCTGCAGATCGAGTTCTCGGGCGTCGTGCAGGCCAAGACCGACGCCGAGGGCGGCGAGGTCACGAGCGAGCAGATCTGGACGGTGTTCCAGGACGAGTACCTGCCCGCGCCCGCCGAGCGCGCCGACGAGAAGTGGGGCCGCTTCGAGCTGCTGCGCACGAACACGTCGAGCGATCTGGGCGGCAGCATCGCGCTGGACGCGGTCCTCCGGGTGGGCGACGAGAGCGTGTCGGCCAGCTCGCGGGGCAACGGCCCGATCAACGCCTTCGAGGCCGTGCTGGAGCAGCAGGGCGTCGAGGTCCGGGTCCTCGACTACGTCGAGCACGCGCTCAGCGCCGGCGGCGACGCGCTGGCCGCCTCGTACGTCGAGTGCACGGTGAACGGCCGCACCCTGTGGGGCGTGGGCGTGGACGCCGACATCTCGACGGCCTCCCTCAAGGCCATCGTCTCGGCCGTCAACCGCGCCCTGCGCGAGGAGGTCCCTGTCCGCGAGCTGGCCGGCGCCTCCGCCTGATCGGGCCCGATCCCCGCCGGGGGAGCCGTGACGCGTCGCGGCTCCCCCGGCGTTCCCGTGCGCGGACCGCGCGGGACTCCGCTCCCTGCGTCCGGGTCGGCCGCCGCTAGGTCCGGCGGCGCCAGCGCAGGCGCGGCACCCCGCTGAGCGCGCGCTGCTCGGGCAGGCTCCAGCCGTAGCGGACCGCGAGCAGGCGGATGACCGTGGTCACGCCCACCGCGAGCGGCGCGGCGAAGTCGATCGTCACTCCGAAGCGCAGCGCGAGGACCAGGACGCCCGTGCCCACCGAGGCGGCGACCGCGTAGAGCGAGCCGACGTGCATCAGCGCGATCGGCCGGTTCAGCAGGATGTCTCGGACGACGGATCCGCCGACGGCCGAGACGGTGCCGACGAACACGGCCGGCACCTCCGGCACGCCGAGCGACAGGGCCTTCGTGGTGCCGATCGCGCCGAAGAGTCCGAGGGTCAGCGCGTCGAGGGCGGTGATCGTCCCGTCGACCCGGTTCAGCAGGTGCTGGAGCAGCATCCCGAGCAGGGAGGCGGTCACCGCGACGATCAGGTACGCGTCGGTGTGCAGGGCCACCAGGGGCGTCTGGAGCAGCAGATCGCGGAGCACGCCGCCGCCGAGGCCGGTGGCCGTGCCGATGATCGTGACGCCGAGCAGGTCGATCCGGCGGTCGCGGAACTCGCCCGCGAACATCGCGCCCTGGAGGCAGCCGATGGCGATCGCGAGCAGGTCGGCCCAGGCCGGGATCTCGAAGAGGGAGGCTGCCACCCGGACATCGTTCCACGGCGCGGGCCCTGCTCCGGCCGGGCTGCCAGCCGGGTGTCGGGGGTCGGGGGGATAATCGGAGGATGCCCACCTATCGCGACGAAGCCGTGGTGCTCCGCACGCACAAGCTGGGCGAGGCCGACCGCATCGTGACGCTGCTCTCGCGCAGCCACGGCAAGATCCGCGCGGTGGCGAAGGGCGTTCGCAAGACCGGCTCCAAGTTCGGCTCGCGGCTCGAGCCGTTCATGGTCGCCGACCTCCAGCTCTACGAGGGCCGGAGCCTCGACATCGTCACGCAGGCCGAGTCGCTCGGCGCCTACGGTGCGCTGATCGCCGCCGACTACGACAGCTACACGGCGGCGAGCGCGATGGTCGAGACGGCGGACCGCCTCACCGACGCGGACGCCTCCCTGCAGCAGTACCTGCTGCTCGTCGGGGCCCTGCGCTCGCTCTCGAAGCACGAGCACGAGCCGGTGCTGACGCTCGACTCCTACCTCCTGCGGGCGCTCTCGATCGCGGGCTGGGCGCCCAGCTTCGAGGACTGCGCGCGCTGCGGCGCTCCCGGGCCCCACGGCGCGGTCGTGGTGCAGCTCGGAGGCGTCGTCTGCGCCGACTGCACGCCGCCCGGCGCACCGCGGGTCGCTCCGGAGGTCGTGGTCCTGCTGGGCGCACTTCTCACGGGAGACTGGGCCCACGCCGAGACCACCGAGCCGACCACGCGGTCGCGGGCGAGCGGAGTGGTCGCCGCCTACACGCAGTTCCACCTCGAACGCGGTCTGAGATCCCTGGAGCACGTCACCCGATGAAGCCCTTCACCCACAAGGACGCCGAGCCGTACCGCCCTCTCGACTGGACCGGGATCCACCCGCCCGCGATCCCGCGGAAGGCCGTTCCGGGGCACGTCGCCATCGTGATGGACGGGAACGGCCGCTGGGCGAACTCCCGCGGCCTGACGAGGATCGAGGGGCACAAGCGCGGCGAGACGGCGCTGCTGGACGTCGTGGCCGGAGCGATCCAGATCGGCGTGAAGCACCTCAGCGTCTACGCGTTCTCGACCGAGAACTGGAAGCGCTCGCCCGAGGAGGTGCGCTTCCTGATGGGCTTCAACCGCGACGTGCTGCACCGCCGCCGCGATCAGCTCAACGAGTGGGGCGTGCGCGTCCGCTGGGCCGGGCGGAAGCCGCGCCTGTGGGCGTCGGTGATCAACGAGCTGCAGTTCGCCGAGCGGATGACCGCGGACAACGACGTGCTCACCCTCACCATGTGCGTCAACTACGGCGGGCGCACCGAGATCGCCGACGCGGTGCAGCGGCTCGCCGCCGAGGTCCAGGCGGGGCGGCTCAAGCCCTCCGGCATCTCCGAGAAGACGATCGCCCGGGCGCTCTACGTGCCGGAGATGCCTGACGTCGACCTCTTCGTGCGCTCCTCCGGCGAGCAGCGCACCAGCAACTTCCTGCTCTGGCAGAGCGCCTACGCCGAGATGGTGTTCCTCGACCGGCTCTGGCCGGACTTCACGCGGACCGACCTCTGGGACGCGATCGAGCACTACTCCGGCCGCTCCCGCCGCTTCGGCGGCGCGGTCGACGTGCCGGGGGCCTCCTCGTGATCCGGGCCGGGATCGTGGGCTTCGGGCTCGCCGGCAGCGTCTTCCACGGTCCGTTCCTCGCGGCCGACCCGGCGTTCGAGGTCGTCGCCGTCTCCACCCGCGACGCCGGTCGGAGGGCCGCGGCCTCCGCCGCGCATCCGGAGGCCCGGATCGTGCCCGACCTCGACGCGGTGCTCGCCGAGCGGCCGGAGCTGGTCGTGCTCGCCTCGCCGCCGTCGGTGCACCGGGAGCAGGCCGTCCGGGTGCTCGAGGCCGGTGTCGCCGTCGTGATCGACAAGCCCTTCGCACCGAGCACCGCCGACGCGGACGCGATCATCGCCGCCTCCGAGCGGAGCGGTGCGCCCGTCTTCGTCTTCCAGAACCGGCGCTGGGACGCCGATCTGCTCACGCTCCGCCGCCTCCTGGGCGAAGGGGTCCTCGGCAAGGTCCTCCGCTTCGAGTCGACCTTCGAGCGCTGGAGCGCGCCGAAGACGGGCCGGTGGCAGAGCGAGACGGGTCCGGCCGAGGGCGGCGGGATCCTCTTCGATCTCGGCAGCCACCTGGTCGACCAGGCGCTGCTGCTGTTCGGCCCGGCGGTCGTCACGGCGGCCGAGGCCCGGACCGTCCACGAGGGCTCGGCGAGCGAGGACGACGCGTTCGTCTCGCTCCTGCATCACAGCGGCGTCCGCTCCCACCTCACCATGAGCCGCGTCGCCCGGGCGACCGGCCCCCGCTTCCGCGTGCTCGGCACCCGCGCCGCCTTCAGCGTCGACGGTCTCGATCCGCAGGAGACCGCGCTCCGCACCGGCGGCGCCCGACCGGACGACGACGGCTTCGGCGAGGTCGCGCCGGAGGGATGGGGCGTCCTCGTCGACGACTCCGGCGCACACCCCGTGCCGAGTGAGCGGGGACGCTACGCCGCGTTCCTCGAGCAGGTCGCGCGGTCGCTCCAGGACGGCGCTCCCTCGCCGGTCGACGTCCGCGAGGCCCGCGAGGTCGTCGCCGTGCTCGAGCAGGCGCACGCCCTCGCCGCCCGCTGACCGGGCCCGCCGCCGACGCGCCCGGTCGCTCCCCGGTCTTGGCGATCCGGCTCCGGAGCGTCATCCTCGAGAGGTGAGCACCGCACTGCCGAACTCCGCCGACCTGCGCGCGCGCTTCGCCGGTGCCCGCGGCTACCACAACGCCTGCACCCTCGGTCTGCCGCCGCGGGAGACCGTCGAGGCGCTGCGGGCGGACCTCGACGGCTGGTCGTCCGGGGAGAGCACGGCCGCCGCCTACGGCGCTGTCGCCGAGCGCGCGCGTGCCTCGTTCGCCGCGATCTCCGGCGTCCCGGTCGACCGGGTCGCCATCGGCTCGCAGACCTCCGCCATGGCCGCCGTGCTCGCCGCCTCGCTGCCCGACGGGGCCCGCGTGCTCTGCATTGACGGCGACTTCTCCTCCATCGTGTTCCCCTTCCTCGCCCAGGCGCACCGCGGAGTGACCGTGCGCTCCGTCGCGCTCGAGGCGCTGGCCGACTCCGTCGAGGACGGGGACGACCTCGTCGTCTTCTCCGCCGTGCAGTCCAGCAGCGGAGCGCTCGCCGATCTCGACGCCGTCCTCGAGGCGGCCGCGCGCCACGGAGTGCGGACCGCGTGCGACCTCACGCAGGCGGCCGGCGTCCTGCCGGTCGACGCCTCCCGCTTCGACGCGACCCTCACCCACGCCTACAAGTGGCTGTGCTCGCCGCGCGGAGTGGCGTTCCTCACCGTCTCGCCCGCCTACGCGGCCGAGCTCGTCCCCGTGCAGGCGGGCTGGTACTCGGGGGAGGACGTGTGGTCGTCCTGCTACGGTCCGGCCATGCACCTGGCCGAGAACGCCCGCCGCTTCGACGTCTCGCCGGCCTGGCAGGCGTTCGCCGGCGCCGAGGCGTCGCTCGCTCTGTTCCGCTCGCTCGACCTCGACGCGGTCTGGGCGCACGCCTCCGGCCTCGGCGACCTGCTGTGCGAGCGGCTGGACCGGGAGCCTCAGCACCGGGCGCTGGTGTCCTGGCCGGACGAGGGGGGAGCGGACCTGGAGCTGCTGCAGGCCGCGGGTCTGCGCGTCTCGGGCCGCGGCGGCCGGCTCCGCATCGCCTTCCACCTCTGGAACGACGAGTCCGACGTGGACGAGCTCGTCCGCGTGCTGCGGGAATAGCGGGGCGCCCCCTCCGTTGTCCTGGGGGTGAGTGCTGAGCCGAGCCCCCTGTCCGTCGACGTCTGGTCCGACATCGCCTGCCCCTGGTGCTACATCGGGAAGCGCCGGTTCGAGCGCGGGCTCGAGGCCTTCCGCGCGGCGCACCCCGAGGCTCCGGAGGTCGTCGTGGAGTACCGCAGCTTCGAGCTCTCGCCGGACACGCCGGAGGACTACCGCGGGGGAGAGGCGGCGTTCCTCGCCGAGCACAAGGGCATCCCGGAGGCGCAGGCGCAGCAGATGCTCGACTCCGTCACGGCGATCGCGGCGAGTGTCGGCCTCGACTACCACTTCGAGTCGGTGCGCCACGTCAAGACGGTCACCGCCCACCAGGCGCTCCACCACGCCAAGGAGAACGGACTGCAGCTCGAGCTCGTCGAGCGTCTCCTGAGCGCGTACTTCGTCGAGGGCCGCGACCTGGCCGATCCGGAAGTGCTCGCCTCGCTCGCCGGCGAGGTCGGGCTCGACCCGGCGGAGACGCGCCGCGCTCTCGAGGACCGGCGCTACCTCGGGCGGGTGCAGTCCGACATCGCCCAGGCCCGCGAGTACGGGATCTCGGGGGTGCCGTTCTTCGTCCTCGACGGGCGCTTCGGCGTCTCCGGCGTCCAGGAGCCGGCGGCGTTCACCGAGGTCCTCGAGCACGTGCTGGAGCAGCGGGCGGCCGTCGCGTGAGCGGGCCGTTCGAGATGCTCGGCGACTCCGGCGGGCCGCTGTGCGAGGACGGCGTCTGCGCCGTGCCGCAGGCCGCGGAAGCGCAGGCCGAGGTGCCGCCGATCAGCGCGGAGGCTCCTCCACGGTGATGTCGGCCACGGTCGCGCCGTAGGCGGCCACGAGGGCGTCCGCGTCGACGAAGGCGCTGCGCCCGTCGGCGCCGGCTCCCATCGCCACGCGGCGGCCGAGGATCCGCTCGTCGGCGTAGACCGGCCAGGCCGTCGTGGAGCCGATCGGGGTGATGGTGCCGCGCCGGTAGCCGGTCGCCTCGAGGGCGGCCGTCTCGTCCGGGAGGCGGAGCTTGTTCACTCCGACCACCGCGCGCAGCTTCGGCCACGCGATCTGCCGCCCGCCGGGGACGAGGGCGAACAGGTAGCCGCCGTCGTGGCGCTTCACTACGAGCGACTTCACGATGTAGCCGGGCTCGATGCCGAGCAGCGCGGCCGCCTCGTGCAGGCTGCCGGCAGCGGGCCTCTCCACGATCTCGACCGCCAGGCCGCGGGCGGACGCGTCCGCCTCCAGCCGCTGCGAACCGTCCTCCACAGGTGTGCTCCCGTTCATCTCTCCACCTCTCAGCTCGTCACTCCGCCTTCCCCAACACAGGATCTGGGAGAATCGATACCGATGTCCTCCACTCTCACGGCCGCCCCGCCCGCGCGCACCGCGCCGGCGCTCCGGATCGGCCCCCTCGAACTCGACGCGCCGGTGGTGCTCGCCCCCATGGCGGGCATCACCAACACGGCGTTCCGCCGCCTCTGCCGCGAGTTCGGCAACGGCCTCTACGTGAGCGAGATGATCACCTCCCGCGCGCTCGTCGAGCGCACGCCGGAGTCGATGCGCCTCATCCGCCACCACCCCAGCGAGTCGGTGCGCTCGATCCAGCTCTACGGAGTGGACCCGGTCACGGTCGCCGAGGCGGTCACCATGCTCGTCGCCGAGGACCGGGCCGACCACATCGACCTCAACTTCGGCTGCCCCGTGCCCAAGGTCACCCGGAAGGGCGGGGGAGCGGCCCTGCCGTGGAAGCTCCCGCTGTTCCGGCAGATCGTCGAGGGCGCCGTGAAGGCCGCCGGCGACGTCCCGCTCACCGTCAAGATGCGCAAGGGCATCGACCCGGACCACCTCACCTACCTCGAGGCCGCCCGTGCCGCCGAGGGCGCCGGAGTCGCGTCGATCGCGCTGCACGCGCGCACCGCCTCCGAGTTCTACAGCGGGCACGCCGACTGGTCGGCGATCGCCACGCTCAAGGAGACGGTCACGAGCGTGCCCGTGCTGGGCAACGGCGACATCTGGTCGGCCGAGGACGCGCTGCGGATGATGGCCGAGACGGGCTGCGACGGAGTCGTCGTCGGTCGCGGCTGCCTCGGGCGCCCCTGGCTCTTCGGCGACCTCGCCGCCGCGTTCGCCGGCTCCGACGAGCGGTTCCGCCCCTCGCTCGGACAGGTCGCCGAGGCGTTCCGCCGCCACGCGGAGCTGCTCGTCGACTTCTTCGAGAGCGAGGAGCGCGGCTGCCGCGACATCCGCAAGCACGTCGCCTGGTACTTCAAGGGCTACGCCGTCGGCGGCGACCTCCGCGCCCGCCTGGCCACGGTCGAGTCGCTCGCGCAGCTCGACGACCTCCTGGCGACGCTCGACTGGACGCAGCCCTACCCGGGCGAGGCGGCCGAGGGGCAGCGGGGCCGCGCCGGCTCGCCCAAGGTCCCCTCCCTCCCGGACCGCTGGCTCGAGTCCCGCGAGCTCGACGCCGGGCAGCGCGACGCGGTCTCGGCCGCCGAGATCCACAACAGCGGTGGATGACCGCGCGCTCTGGGGGTACTCGCTCGTCGACACCGAGCGATTCCTGCCGGAGGACCACTCGACCCGCCGCTCCGACTTCGCCCGCGACCGCGCCCGGCTCTTCCACTCCAGCGCGCTCCGCCGCCTGGCCGCGAAGACCCAGGTGCTCAGCCCCACGGCGGGCGTCGACTTCGCGCGCAACCGCCTGACCCACTCGCTCGAGGTGGCGCAGATCGGCCGGGAGCTCGCCACGAGCCTCGACCTCGACCCCGACGTCGTCGACACGGCCTGCCTCGCGCACGACATCGGGCATCCGCCGTTCGGGCACAACGGCGAGCGCGCGCTCAACACCTGGGCCGAGGGGATCGGCGGCTTCGAGGGCAACGCGCAGACCTTCCGGCTGCTCACGCGGCTCGAGCCGAAGGTGTTCGGCGACGACGCCCGCCCCTACGGGCTGAACCTCACCCGCGCCAGCATCGACGCGAGCTGCAAGTACCCCTGGCCCGACACGCGCTCGGTCGCCGACCCGTCGGGGCGCGCCAAGTTCGGCTTCTACGCCGACGACGCCCCCGCGTTCGCCTGGATGCGCGAGGGCGCCCCCGAGGGGGTGCGCTGCATCGAGGCCGAGGTGATGGACCTCTCGGACGACATCGCCTACTCCGTGCACGACTTCGAGGACGCGGTGGTCTCCGGCTACATCGACGTCGAAGCACTCGGCTCCCGCGCCGACCACGAGGACCTCGTGCAGTCGATGCACTCCTGGGTCGGCGGGGAGGTCGGACACGACGAGCTCGTCGCCGCTTTCGACCGTCTCGACTCGCTCGACGTGTGGGTCTCCTCCTGGGACGGCTCCCGCCGCGACCAGGCCCGGCTCAAGAACCTCACCAGCCAGCTCATCGGCCGCTTCGCCGCCGCCGCCACCGAAGCCACCCGCGAGGCGTACCAGCACCCCGACCTCGTCCGCTTCGGCGGCCACGTCGTCGTCCCCCGCGAGCAGCAGGCCGAGATCGCCGTGCTCAAGGGGATCGTCGCGACGTTCGTGATGTCGCGGAACACCCGCCAGCCCATCTACGCCCAGCAGCGCGAAGTCCTCACCCGCCTCGCCGACACCCTCCTCGACCGCGGCCCGGGAACCCTCGAGCCCGGCTTCGCCGAGGACTGGCACGCCGCCCCCGACGACGACGCCCGCCGCCGCGTCGTCGTCGACCAGGTCGCCAACCTCACCGACCAGAGCGCCCTCGCCTGGTTCGAGAGGCTGTGCTGATGCGCTGAGCCGGGCGGCGCCCGGCTCAGCTGTGCCGCCGGTCCCTGCCCGGCGTCACCGCGGTCGGCTTGCCGAGGTGGTGCGTTCGAGGGATCGGGGTGCGTCCGCCTAGGGCGATCCGCTGTTACGCGGATCGGCCGTTCGGCTGTGCTCGATTGCACGCCGGTCCTCGCCCGGCGTGGCGCGGTCGGCTTGGCGACGTGGTGCGTTTCGTGGAGCGGGGTGCGTCCGCCTAGGGCGATCCGCTGGGACGCGGATCGGCCGTTCGGCGGTGCCGGTGGCACGCCGGTCTCTGCCCGGCTCGGCGCGGTCGGCTTCTCGGGGTGGTGCGTTCGTGGAGCGGGGTGCGTCCGCCTAGGGCGATCCGCTGGCACGCGGATCGACCGTTCGGCGGTGCCGGTGGCACGCCGGTCCCTGCCCGGCGTGGCGCGGTCGGCTTGTCGAGGTGGTGCGTTCCAGGAAGCGGGGTGCGTCCGCCTAGGGCGATCCGCTGGTACGCGGATCACCCGTTCGGCGGTGCCGGTGGCACGCCGGTCCTCGGCCGGCGTGCCGCGGTCGGCTTGGCGACGTGGTGCGATTCGTGGAGCGGGGTGCGTCCGCCTGGGGCGATCCGCTGGCACGCGGATCGGCCGTTCAGCGGTGCCGGGGCACGCCGGTCACCGCCAGGCGTCACCGCGGTCGGCTTGCGGGATGGCGGGTTCCAGGGAGCCGGGTGCGTCCGTCTGAGGCGATGTGCTGGTGTGCGGGTCGGCCGGTCGGCTCGGAGGGCGGGGAGGGCACCGCACCGCGAGGCGCGGAGGGGCGCGGGGCGGCGGGTACGGTGAGGGCGTGGGAGCGGAGCGGACACGGCAGCGGATCCTCGAGGCGGCGACGGAGGAGTTCGCGGCGCACGGGCTGGCGGGGGCGCGGGTCGACCGCATCGCGGCACGGTCGGGGATGAGCAAGCCGATGCTGTACTCGCACCGGCCGACGGCGCGCGAGGCCGTCGCCGCCGTCGTCCGAGTCAGTGCGGAGGGGTACTCCGCGCCCGGCACTCCTGCCGGCTGCTTCGTGCTGAGCGAGCCGCGGCTCGAGGCCCGTCGCCGCGAGATGGAGGCGCTCGTCGCCGCACGAGTCGAGCGCGGGATCGAGGAGGGCGACGTGCCGCCGGAGACGGACGCCGGATCCGTCGCCGCCTTCGTCGTCGCCGTGCTCAGCGGGATGTCGACGCAGGCCCGCGACGGAGCACCGGCGGACCGCATCGCGGTCATCGGCGAGCTCGCACTCGGCGCGCTGCCGGCGGCCACGGGCGTGCGAGCCGCAGGGCGCACGCCGGGAGCTCCCGGATGAGGCCGCGTCGGCCGCGTCTCGGCCTCCTCGCCCTGGTCGTCGCGGGGCTGCTGCTGATCCAGCCCGCCGCGGCCTCGGCGGCACCGCTGCTCCCTCCCGCGAACGGCGTCCTCGACTACCAGCTGGGAGGCGCCTACGCTCCGGCGTCGAGCGTCACCATCGTCGACCGCGACCGCACGGACGCGCCCGCCGCCGGCCGCTACAGCATCTGCTACGTGAACGCCTTCCAGACCCAGCCCGGCGAGAGCGCCGCCTTCGCGAAGCGGCACCCCGAGCTCCTGGTGAGGCGAGCGGACGGGAAGCCCCTCGCCGATCCGGGCTGGCCGGACGAGTACCTCTTCGACGTCTCGACCGCCGCGAAGCGGACCGCTCTGCTCGCGATCGTCGGCGCCTGGATCGACGGCTGCGCCGAGGACGGCTTCGACGCCGTCGAGGCCGATAATCTGGACAGCTACACCCGCTCGGGCGGGAGGCTGACGAAGTCGCAGGCGCTGGCGTTCGCCACCCTCCTGACGGCGCGCGCTCACCGCTCCGGCCTGGCGATCGGCCAGAAGAACGGAGCCGATCTCGCCGCTGCCGGGAAGAGGACGGTCGGCTTCGACTTCGCCGTCGTCGAGGAGTGCCAGGTCTACGACGAGTGCGCGGCGTACACGGACGTCTACGGGCGCCAGGTCTACGAGATCGAGTACACCGACAACGGCCGGTCCGCCTACTCCGAGGCCTGCGCCGCGCAGGGCCGGAGCATCTCGGTCACCCTCCGCGACCGCGACGTCGTCCCCCGTGGCGCACCGGGCTACGTGAACCGGCACTGCTGACGCCGGGCGGACGCTACCGCAGGGCTCCCAGCACGACGGCCGCGGCTCGGGCGACCAGCGCGTCGTCGTAGTCCGCCTCGGGGTCGTTGCGCGACGAGAGGATCGACAGCACGACCGCGTCCCGCCCGGGAGGCGTCACCACGGCGACGTCGTTGCGGATCCCGCCGGCGCCCCCGGACTTGTCCGCGACGCTCCAGCCGGCTGGAGCGCCCGCCCGGACGAGAGTGTCGCCGGTCGCGTTGCCGCTCATCCAGTCGAGCAGGAGTGCCCGGTCCTCCGCGGACAGCACGTCACCTGTGGCGACCGCGGCGAGGTCGGCCGTGAACGCGGCCGGGGTGGTGGTGTCGTCGATGCTGCCGGGCTCGATCGTGTTCAGCGCGGGCTCCTCGTTCACCACCTCGGTGGTGGTGTCGCCGAGAGCCTCCAGTCCTCGGTCGAGGGCGGAGGGTCCGCCGAGGCGCCGGAGCACGAGGTTCAGAGCTGTGTTGTCGCTCCGGCGGACGGCCGCCTCGGCGAGCTGCGACAGCGGCAGGCCGGTGGCGGTGCTCTCCTCCGTGACGGGGGAGTAGCCCGCCGCCTCGACGTCGGCGACGGTCCAGGTGACCACCTCGTCCCGCTCGGCGGCGGGGACGGTGCGCAGGAACTCCGCTGCGGCGAGGGCTTTGAGGCTCGAGGCGAAGCCGAAGCGCTCGTCGGCCCGGTGATCGACCCGGCGACCCGAGCCGGTGTCGACGGCGCTGACGCCGATCCGGGCGTCGAACTCGTTCTCGAGCGCGGCCAGCTCGGCGGAGACGTCGATCGGAGGAGGGATGGCGGAGGACGCCGACGACGGCACGGAGGCGGACGACGGTGGCGCGACCGGGGCGTCCGCGGTGGTGGTGCACCCGGCGAGGGCCAGGAGGAGGGCGGAACCCGCGAGTGCGCGGAGGGTCCGCGACGACCCTCTCGAACGCTTCACAGCGCGGAGTAGACGACGGAGAAGGCGACGGCGGCCGCCGCGGTGACGCCGAGCGCCGCGAGCGAGACGAGTGCGCGCGGCCTCCTCCGCATGACGGCCAGGACGAGGAAGCCCGCGCCCAGGACGATCTGGAGCCACCAGTACACCGGACTCGTGGTGTCGGCGACCGCGCCCAGCGCCCAGACGCCCTCGCCGATCAGCACGCCCGAGAGCGGCGCGACAGCCAGGACGCGCCACGTCCTCGAGCCGTGGAGGGTGAGTGCGGCGGCGGCGCCCAGGATCGGCCCGGCGGGGACGGCGAGCAGCCAGAAGACGTCCGTGAAGGGAGGCGAGTAGCCGAAGCCGCGCGCCGCGGTCACCAGGTCGTAGCCCTCGAGAAGCGCCCAGAAGCTCAGCAGGCCGAGCGCGGCCCCCGCTGCCGGTCGGGCGCCGCCGAGGCGCACGAGCGCGAACACGAGCATGGACCAGCCCCCGGAGGAGTTGGCGAACGAGCTCACCGACGGTGGGAGGGAGCCCTGCAGCAGGCTGGTGAGCCCGCCCAGGACGAGACCGCCGAGCAGGGCGACGAGCAGAGCACGCAGGAGAGGCGGGCGGGAGGCGGCAGGGGGCATGGGGCGATTCTCGGAGACGGCGGGCGGGTGCGGATCAGGGATGACCCTGATCTCGGGGTGCGGGTGGATCACAGGTCTCGGGGTGATCCGCGCCGCCCTGGTGCAGTTCTCCCCACCCCGGCTCGGCGGCCCCGGCGGCCGATACGATGGACGCTATGCCTCGGATCCGACAGTCAGATGTCGAGGAGGTCAAGGCGCGGGTGAACATCGGCGACGTGATCGGCGAGTACGTCACGCTGAAGTCGGCCGGCATCGGCTCGCTGAAGGGCCTCTGCCCCTTCCACGACGAGCGCAGCCCCAGCTTCCACGTCCGCCCGCAGGCCGGCTTCTACCACTGCTTCGGCTGCCAGGAGTCGGGCGACGTCTACAGCTTCATCATGAAGATGGACCACAGCTCGTTCAGCGAGACCGTCGAGCGCCTCGCCGGGCGGATCGGCTTCCCGCTGCAGTACGAGGACGGCGACGGCCGCGCGCCCGAGACCGGCGGGCGAGCGCGCCTCCTCGCCGCGAACGACGCCGCGGAGGAGTACTTCCGCGAGCAGCTCGCGACCCCGGGCGCCGACGTCGGTCGGCGCTTCCTCGGCGAGCGGGGCTTCGACCGCGCCGCCGCCGACCGCTTCGGCGTCGGCTTCGCACCCGACGGCTGGGACGGGCTCACGACCGCGCTCAAGCGCCGCGGCTTCTCGGAGGAGGAGCTGACCACGGCCGGCCTGGTCAGCAGCAACAACCGCGGCGGCGTCTACGACCGCTTCCGCGGCCGCCTCGTCTGGCCGATCCGCGACGTGACCGGCCAGACCGTCGGCTTCGGCGCCCGCCGCCTCCTCGAGGAGGACAAGGGCCCCAAGTACCTCAACACCCCCGAGACGCCCGTCTACCACAAGTCCCAGGTGCTCTACGGGCTCGACCTCGCCAAGCGGGACATCTCCCGCGGGCACCGGGTGGTCGTCGTCGAGGGCTACACGGACGTCATGGCCTGCCACCTCGCCGGCGTCACCACCGCGGTCGCCACCTGCGGCACCTCCTTCGGCGTCGACCACATCAAGGTGCTGCGCCGGGTGCTGGGCGACGACAGCGGCGTCGGCGAGGTCGTCTTCACCTTCGACCCCGACGCGGCGGGCCAGAAGGCCGCGATGCGCGCGTTCCAGGAGGAGCACCGCTTCGCCGCGCAGACCTTCGTCGCCGTCGCGCCCGAGGGCCTGGACCCCTGCGACCTCCGCCTGAACCGCGGAGACGACGCCGTCCGCCGCCTCATCGACGACAAGAAGCCGATGTTCGAGTTCGTGATCCGGCAGCTGCTGGACCGCTACGACCTCGAGACGGTCGAGGGCCGGATCGCGGCCCTGCGCGCGGCCGCCCCGGTCGTCGCCGAGATCCGCGACCCGGCGCTGCGGCCCGGCTACTCCCGCGAGCTCGCCCGGATGCTCGGTTTGGACATGACCGAGGTCAACTCCGCCGTGCGCTCCGCCGGATCCCGGCCCCGCTCCTCCGGACCCGAGGGCCGCGACCAGCAGGGCGGGCGGGGCGGCGGCGAATCACCCGCGGCCGAGGCGCCCCTCGGCGCCCGCATCGCCGACCTCCCCGTCGACGTCGTCACGCGCATCGAGCGCGAGGCGCTGATGGCGATGCTCCAGCTTCCGCAGGCGATGGGTCCGGAGCTCCTGGCCAGGGCGGCGCACGCGGCGGTCACCAACGAGACCCTCCGCGTGGTCCGCGACGCCGTGGTCGCGAACCTCGAGCGGGCGGAGGACCGCGACTGGGTCGAGCACGTCGCCGACGACGTCCCCGGCCCCTTCGCCTCGCTGGTGCGCCAGCTCGCGGTGGCGCCCATCCCGGCCGCCGACGAGGAGGGGCTCGCCCGCTACTCCCGCGACGTGGCGATCTCGCTCATCGAGCGCGACCTGCTCCGCGAGATCGCCGAGCTGCGCGGGGCGCTCCAGCGCGCGTCCGCCGATCCGGTGATGGCGCGCGCGGTGCAGGTGCGCCTGGTCGAGCTCGAGCGCGAGAAGCGGGCGCTGCGCACGGAGTGAGCGTGTTGCGGTCGTGTGAAGAAATCGGCCGCACGCCCGTGCCGGTTCGGAGAGCGCTTCCAACTGTGTTACCTATGAGGAACAGCAATGCGGGCGTCCAGTGTCGTGACGCCACAGCCCACAGGAGATCTGTGCGCCGAGAGTCCGCGCGCCCGGAGCGCGCCCGCATCCCATCCTTGACAGGAAGAGGCAGACGGAGATGAATTCCGCATCCACTCGCGGCACCCGTGCACTGGCCGCCGCCGCAGGCTTCGCCGCGGTCGCGCTCGTGCTGACGGGCTGCGCCGCCGGCGGGAACGACTCGTCCGGCGGCAGCGCCGGAGGGGCCCTGACCATCGGCACCACCGACAAGATCACGACGCTCGACCCCGCGGGCTCCTACGACAACGGCTCGTTCGCCGTGATGAACCAGGTGTTCCCGTTCCTGATGAACACCCCCTACGGCAGCCCGGACGTCGAGCCCGACATCGCCGAGTCGGCGGAGTTCACCGCTCCCACGGAGTACACCGTGAAGCTGAAGGAGGGACTGAAGTGGGCCAACGGCCACGACCTCACCTCCTCCGACGTGAAGTTCTCCTTCGACCGCCAGGTCGGCATCGCGGCCGAGAACGGCCCTTCCTCGCTCCTGGCGAACCTCGACAGCGTCGCGGCTCCGGACGACACGACCGTGGTCTTCACGCTGAAGTCCGAGAACGACCAGACCTTCCCGCAGATCCTCTCGAGCCCCGCCGGCCCGATCGTGGACGAGGAGGTCTTCTCGGCCGACGAGCTGACCGCGGACGCCGACATCGTCTCGGGCGACGCCTTCGCCGGCCAGTACACGATCGCGAACTACGACGTGAACAACCTCATCCAGTACAAGGCGTACCCGGACTACCAGGGCGTTCTCGGCGAGGCGAAGACGGACACCGTCAACGTCAAGTACTACGCGGACTCGTCCAACCTCAAGCTGGACATCCAGGAGGGGAACATCGACGTCGCGTTCCGCAGCCTCTCGGCGACGGACATCGACGACCTCCGCGGCAACGACACGGTTAAGGTCGTGGACGGCCCCGGCGGCGAGATCCGCTACATCGTCTTCAACTTCGACACCCAGCCCTTCGGCGCGACGACCGGTGAGGCCGACAGCGCCAAGGCCCTCGCCGTGCGCCAGGCCGTCGCCGACCTGATCGACCGCGACGAGATCGCCGACCAGGTCTACAAGGGCACCTACACCCCCCTCTACTCCTACGTCCCCGCCGGCCTGACCGGCGCGGTCGAGCCGCTCAAGTCGCTCTACGGCGACGGCAACGGCGCGCCCGACGCCGACAAGGCGAAGGCGACCCTCGAGGCCGCCGGCGTCACCGCTCCGGTCACCCTGAACCTGCAGTACTCGAACGACCACTACGGTCCGTCCTCGGGCGACGAGTACGCGCTGATCAAGGACCAGCTGGAGTCGACCGGCCTCTTCACCGTGAACCTGCAGACCACGGAGTGGGTGCAGTACTCGAAGGACCGCTCGAGCGACGTCTACCCGGCGTACCAGCTCGGCTGGTTCCCCGACTACTCCGACGCCGACAACTACCTCTCGCCGTTCTTCATCAAGGAGAACTTCCTCGCCAACCACTTCGACGACGCCGAGGTGCAGAGCCTGATCGCGCAGCAGGTCTCGACCACCGACGCCGACGCGCGCACCGCGCTGATCGAGCAGATCCAGGAGAAGGTCGCGGCGCAGCTCTCGACCGTCCCCTACCTGCAGGGCTCGCAGGTCGCGGTCGTCGGCAGCACCGTGAGCGGAGCCGAGGACACCCTCGACGCCTCGTTCAAGTTCCGCTACGCGGCACTCAGCAAGGGCTGATCCACCCCCCTCGCGGCCGGCGCCTCCCCGACAGGAGGCGCCGGCCGTTCTCCACGAAAGGCATCACGTGACGACAGCCACGACGGCTGCGGCGACGGCGCCCACCCGGCGACCGCGCGGCTCCGGGGGCGGACTCGGGCGCTACCTGCTCGTCCGCTTCCTGCTCATCATCCCCACCGTCTTCATCCTCGTGACGCTGGTGTTCCTCCTCATGCGCTCCACGGGCGACCCGATCACGGCGGCCCTCGGCGGCCGCCTGACCGCGGACCAGCTCGCCGAGCGCGTAGCCGCCGCCGGCTACGACCGGCCGCTGATCGTGCAGTACCTCGAGTACCTCGGCAAGCTGCTGACCGGCGACTTCGGCACCACCCTGAGCGACAACCGCCCCGTCACCGAGGTGCTCCTCACCTACGGCGCCGCGACGGTCGAGCTGGCCTTCTACGCCCTGATCGTGGCGTTCCTGGTCGGCATCCCGCTCGGGATGCTCGCCGCCTACCACCGCGACCGCACCCCCGACGCGGTGCTGCGCATCTTGGCGATCCTCTGCTACGCGACCCCGGTGTTCTTCGCGGGCCTGCTGCTGAAGCTGGTGTTCTCCGTCTGGCTGAAGTGGTTCCCCGTCGCCGGGCGCGCCTCGACGAGCACCGAGCTCTCGCTCCAGTTCCTCGAGAACAAGACCGGCATCTACCTGATCGACGCGATCCAGACCGGCGACCCGGCCGCGATCTCGGACGTGCTCTCGCACGCGGTGCTCCCCGCCGTCGCACTGGGACTGCTCACCGCGGGCATCTTCCTGCGCCTGGTGCGCACCAACGTGATCGGCACGCTCGGCACCGACTACGTGGACGCGGCGCGCTCGCGCGGCGTCAGCGAGTTCCGGCTCGTCCGCACCCACGCCTACCGGCCGGCGCTCATCCCGATCATCACTGTGATCGGCTTGCAGATCGCCCTGCTGCTCGGCGGCGCCGTCCTCACCGAGACCACCTTCGAGTGGAAGGGCCTCGGCTTCCAGCTCGCCGAGTACCTCCAGGCCCGCGACTTCGTGGCCGTGCAGGGCATCGTCGCCCTGCTCGCCGTCATCGTGGCGCTCACCAACTTCATCGTCGACGTCATCGCGGCGCTCATCGACCCGCGAGTGAGGTACTGAGCATGAGCACCACCTCCCCGGCGCGTCCGCGCCGCCGCCTCGTCGACCGCCTGCCGGTCGTCCACCAGCTCCGGCAGAGCGTCGGCCTCCAGCGGGGAATGCTCGTCACCGGCCTGATCATCACCGGCGCGTTCCTGCTGGTGGCCCTGTTCGCGCCCCTGATCGCGCCCTACGGCTACTCGCAGCTGCGCTCGGGCGGCGAGTCGTTCGGCGCGCAGGAGCCGCCGAGCGCGGAGCACCTGCTCGGCACCACCGTCGGCGGCTACGACGTCCTCTCGCGAGTGATCTGGGGAGCGCAGACCGCGTTCCTCGTGATCGTCGTCGCCGTGGTCCTGTCGATCTTCCTCGGCGTCTTCCTCGGCCTCGTCTCCGGCTACCTCGGCGGCTGGCTCGACCGCGTGCTCGTCGTGATCTGCGACGCGATCTACGCGTTCCCGACCCTGCTGCTGGCGATCGTGATGTCGATCGTCATCTCCGGCGGGCAGTCGAACCTCTGGGCCGGCATCTTCGCCGCAGCGGTCTCGATCACCGTGGTCTACATTCCGCAGTACTTCCGCGTGATCCGGGCCGAGACCGTGCGGATCAAGGGCGACGCCTTCGTCGAGTCGGCGAAGGTCATCGGAGCGTCGACGCCGCGGATCATGTTCCGCCACGTCCTGCGGAACGCGACGCGCACGCTGCCGCTGATCTTCACGCTGAACTCCTCCGAGGCGATCCTGACCCTCGCCGGCCTGGGCTTCCTCGGCTTCGGCATCGAGCCGACGTCGGCCGCGGAGTGGGGCTACGACCTCAACAAGGCGCTGTCGGACGTCACGAGCGGCATCTGGTGGACCTCGGTCTTCCCGGGCCTGGCGATCGTGCTCGTGGTGCTGGGCATCACCCTCGTGGGCGAGAGCCTGAACGACCTCGCCGACCCGCGCCTGCGCGGTCGGCGCGCGGTGGCCGCCGGTGCCGGCGACGTCGCCGCGACGTCCGTCGTGCCGGGCGGCGTCCTCGCCGCCGACGGCCTGGAGACGCCGGGGCACGACCCCGTCGCCGGAGTGGAGGAGACGCGATGAGCGACCAGCGCATCGTCCGGGACGCCTCAGCGCGTCCGATCGTGGACATCACCGACCTCGAGGTCGCCTTCGCGAGCGACCGCGGCGCCGTCCGCGCCGTCGCCGGGGTGAGCCTGCGCGTCGAGCGCGGCGAGGTCCTGGCGATCGTCGGCGAGTCCGGCAGCGGCAAGACCGTGACCGCGAAGACCATCCTCGGCCTCCTGCCCGAGACGGCCACCGCCTCCGGAGTGGTCCTGCTCTCGAAGAAGGACGGCAGCGCGGCGACCGACGTCGTCTCCGTGCCGAAGGCCCGCCTCCGGGAGCTGCGCGGCACCGACGTCGCCATGGTCTTCCAGGAGCCGGGAACCGCCCTCAACCCGGTCTTCACGGTGGGCTGGCAGATCGCGGAGGGACTGCGCGCTCACGGCTCCGTCTCGAAGAAGGAGGCGCGCAAGCGCGCGATCGACGTCCTGCGCACCGTCGGCATCCCGGAGCCGGAGAAGCGGGTCGACTACTACCCGCACCAGTTCTCGGGCGGCCAGAAGCAGCGCGTCGTCATCGCGATGGCCCTGGTCCTGGATCCCGGCCTGATCGTCGCGGACGAGCCGACCACCGCGCTCGACGTGACCGTGCAGGCCGAGATCCTCGACCTGCTCCGCCGGTGCCGCGACGAGTTCGGCACCTCGATCGTGCTGATCACCCACAACATGGGCGTCGTCGCCGATCTGGCCGACCGCGTCGCCGTGATGTACCAGGGCGAGCTGATCGAGGAGGCGACGGTCTCCGAGCTGTTCTCGGCGCCGAAGGCCGAGTACACGAGGAAACTCCTCGCCGCCGTCCCGCACGTGGGCCAGGGCGTCGAGCGCGCCCGCGTCCGCGCCGTCGAGCGCGCCGAGGCCCCCGAGACCGAGACGCTCGTCGCCGCCGAGGGCCTGCGGATCCAGTACCCCGGCCGGCTCGGCCGTCCCGGCTTCGTCGCGGTCGACGGCGTCTCGCTGCGCATCCGCGCGGGCGAGGTGCTGGGCCTCGTCGGCGAGAGCGGCTCGGGCAAGACCACCATCGGGCGCGCCATCGCGGGCCTGACGCCGGTGACCGGCGGGTCGCTGAAGGTCCTCGGCAAGGAGATGCGCGGCATCCGCGAGCGCGCCTTCCGGCCGGTCCGCGGCGACATCGGCTTCGTGTTCCAGGACCCGGCGTCGAGCTTCAACCCGCTGCTCACCATCGCGGAGTGCGTGGCCGAGCCGCTGATCGTGCACGGACGGGCCGGCGACGCCGCCGGGGCGCGCTCGCGCGTCGACGAGCTCCTGGAGGCGGTTCAGCTGCCCCGCTCCTACGGCGACCGCTACCCGCACGAGCTCTCCGGCGGCCAGCGCCAGCGCGCCAGCCTCGCCCGGGCCCTCGCCCTCGAGCCGAAGCTGCTGATCGCCGACGAGCCCACCTCGGCGCTCGACGTGTCGGTGCAGGCCCGCGTGCTCGAGCTGTTCGCCGAGCTGCAGCGCGAGTTCGGCTTCGCCTCGCTGTTCATCAGCCACGACCTCGCCGTGGTCGACCTGCTCGCCGACCGCATCGCGGTGCTCTACCGCGGCGAGCTGGTCGAGGAGGGGACGGGGGCCGAGGTGCTCGCCGCGCCGAAGCACCCCTACACGCAGCGCCTGCTCGCCTCCCTGCCCGTGCCCGACCCGGTCGAGCAGGCCTCGAGGCGCGAGCTCCTGCGCAGCATCGTCGAGGCGGAGCGCCGGGCGTGAGCCGGACCGCCGAGGATCCGGCCCCCATCGTCGTCGACGACCTCAGCGTCGAGTACCCGCCGCGCGGCATCAGCCGCCGGTGGACGGCGCTGCGGGGAGTGAGCCTCCGCGTGGAGCCGGGGGAGGTGCTCGGGATCCTCGGCGGCAGCGGCTCGGGCAAGTCCACGCTCGCGCGCGTGCTCGGCGGCGACGGCCTGGGGCACGACGGCGGCCGCACGCGCCCGGTGATCATCGGAGGGGACGCGACGGTCGCGGGGCACCGCCTCCGCTCGCTCCCCGCCCGCGAGCTCAAGCGCTTCACCGTCGACGTCGCGCATCTCGCGCAGGACGCCGGAGCGACCCTCCGCCCCGAGCTGACCGTCTCGGAGCTGATCGCCGAGCCGATCTTCCTCCGCGACCGCCACTACGACCCGAAGGCCGCGGCGGTGCGGGTGGCGACGCTGCTCGACTCCGTGCACCTGCCGCTGTTCCTGCTCGACCGCTACCCCTACGAGCTCTCCAGCGGCCAGCGCCAGCGCGTGGCCGTGGCCCGCTCGCTCGTGCTCGGGCCGAAGGTGCTGATCGCCGACGAGCCGACCTCGGGCATCGACGCGACGGTGCGCGAGTCGATCGTCGACCTCCTCGCCGACCTGCGGCGCCGGGAGGGATTCGCGGCCGTCGTGGTCAGCCACGACATCGATGTGCTGAGCCGGGCGACCGACCGGATCGCAGTGCTGGTCGGCGGCGAGGTCGTCGCGTACGGGCCGCTGCTGGACGTGCTGATCGAGGCGCGGCACCCCTACGTGCGCGAGCTCGGAGCGGCCTTCGCCGAGTACGAGCGCTTCGACGCCTCCCGAGCGCAGCGCGTCGAGGCGGCCGACCAGTGACCGTCCCGCGCGTCGCGGTGCTCCCGCGGCCGAAACCGGTGTTCGCCGAGGCGGTCGAGTCGGGCGGGGGAGTGGTCGTCGGACTCGACGGGAGTCCGGACGCGCTGCTCTGGCTGTCCTACGGCCGCACGGACGAGCTGGCCGCTGTGCTGGAGGAGCACCCGTCGATCCGCTGGGTGCAGCTGCCCTGGGCCGGCGTCGACGTCTTCGCGCCCGTGCTCGCCGCGTCTCGCGCGGACGTGGTCTGGACCAGCGCCAAGGGCGCCTACGCGGAGCCGGTGGCGGAGCACGCGCTCGCGCTGGTGCTCGCCCTCCTGCGCTCGCTGCCGGAGCGGGCGCGCGCCGCGTCGTGGGGGCCGAAGAAGGCGGTCACGCTGCACCGCGCCTCCGTGGTGATCGTCGGAGCAGGAGGGATCGCTCGCGAGCTCCTGCGGCTGCTCGCCGTCTTCGACTGCCGGGTGACGATCGTCCGCCGCGGAGACGAGCCGGTGGAGGGCGCGGCCCGCACCCTGCCGGCGTCGCGGCTCGCCGAGGCCGCGGCGGACGCCGACGTGCTGGTCCTTGCCGCCGCCGCCACCGCGGGCACGGAGCGGATGGTCGACGCGGGTCTGCTCGCGCGGCTCCCCGCCCACGCCGTGCTCGTCAACGTCGCCCGGGGGAGCCTCGTCGACACGGACGCGCTCGTCGCGGCCCTCGCCGAAGGCCGTCTCGCGGGCGCCGCGCTCGACGTGACGGACCCCGAGCCGCTGCCGGACGGGCATCCGCTCTGGAGCGAGCCCCGGTGCCTGATCACGCCCCACAGCGCGGACACCCCCGAGATCACCGCGCCGCTCCTGGCCGAGCGCGTGCGCGCCAACGTGGCCGCCTGTGCCGCCGGCGGGCGGTTCGTCGGCCGCGTCGACCCGGGCTCCGGCTACTGAGTGCGCGCCCGATTTTGCGTTCGCGGAGAGTTTGCTAAAGTAGTACCGCGCTGATCGCCTCCGGGCGGTCGGATGATCCTCGATAGCTCAATTGGCAGAGCAATCGGCTGTTAACCGGTAGGTTCTTGGTTCGAGTCCAAGTCGGGGAGCGAAGGGTCCGGGACTCCACTCTCGGGCCCTTTTTTCGTGCCCGCGAGCGGTCGCCCTCGAGGGCCCACCCGCTCGGACCGACGATCGGAGGGGCGATGCGCGAGGACGTGCTCGCTCTCCTGCGCCGCCGCCCCGACGTCGAGGCGCCGGATCTCGTCGCCGTCGACGCCAGTGACCGTCTGCTGCTCGACCTCGCCGCCGATCGCGGCCGCCTCGCCGTGATCGGGGACGCCTACGGGGCACTGAGCCTCGGCCTCGCCGCCGACGGCCGTGCCGTGCGCGTCGTGCAGGACTCGATCACCGCCGAGCGCGCTCTCGCGCAGAACCTCGAGACGGTGCGGGGGTCGGGCGTCGATCTCGCGCCGATCGAGATCGTCGACTCCGTCGCGGAGGCCGTCCGCGACGCCGACGCGGTGCTCCTGCGCCTGCCGCGCTCGCTCGACGCGCTGGCCGCCGTCGCGGCCGGGACCGCACTCGCGAACCCGGCGGCGACCCTGATCGGCGCCGGCCGCATCAAGCACATGACCCGCACGATGAACGACGTGCTCGCCGTGCGCTACGAGCGGATCGACGTCTCCCTCGCCCGGCAGAAGTCGCGCGCCCTGCTCGCGAGCGGCGCGCTCCCCGACCAGCCGCCCGCGCCAGGGCCCGAGCGGCGCCGTCTGGACGAGCTCGACCTCGAGGTCGTCGCGCTGCCGGGAGCCTTCGCCGGGGCGCGACTGGACCTCGGCACCCGCGCCCTCCTCGCCGCCCTCGATGTCGACTCCCTTCCCGCGGGCACCGCACTCGACCTCGGCTGCGGAACCGGCGTCCTGGCCGCCGTGGTGGCCCGGGCCCGCCCCGACCTCGCCGTGACCGCGACGGACACCTCGCGTGCCGCGGTCGAGTCCGCCCGGGCGACCGCGGCGGCCAATGGGCTCGCCGTCCGCGTCCTCCGCGACGACAACGCCTCGACGCTGGAGGCGTCCTCCGTCGACGTCGTGCTCTGCAATCCGCCGTTCCACTCCGACGGTGCCGTCACCGACCTCGTCGCCCGGCGCATGCTGCGCGCGGCCGGCCGCGTGCTGCGCCCCGGAGGCGTGCTGTGGACGGTCTTCAACTCCCACCTCGCGCATCCGGCCGAGCTGCGCCGCGCGGTCGGGCCGACCACGGTGGTAGCGCGCGACCGCCGCTTCACCGTCACCCGCTCCGTGCGCTCCGACGGCTGAGTACGGCTCCGCAACCCCCTCCGCGGCCTCAGGTCCGCTGTCCGCGGCGCGGGTACGATCTCTCTCCGGCGCTCCTGTGCCGAACCCGTCCCGTCCCCCCGGAGGCCGTCGTGCTCGAAGTCGTCCTCGTCCTCGCCCTGATCGCCCTGGTCGCGGTCGTCGTGCTGTGGCGCCGCGCCGTCGGCGCCGAGCGCCGTGCCGCCGAGAGCCGTGCGGAGGAGGCGGCGCGCGTCGTCCGCCTCGAGCTGGCGGTCGGCGAGCAGGAGGCGAGGCTCCGCATCGTCGGCGAGCTCGAGCAGCTCGCGGTCCGCAGCGCCGCGCACGTCGTCGAGGAGGCCGAGAGCGTCCGGCTCACGATCGACCGCGACCCCGCCGCAGCCGCGCGGTCGGCGCAGCGGGCCGTGCGGGCGGCCGAGGCCTCGCTGGCGCAGCTGCGCCGCATCGCGACCGTCGCCTCCGTCGATCCGGGGGAGCTGCCGCGCACCGGCGGCTCCGTCCCCCTGATCGAGGGCGCCCGCGAGCGAGGCCTGAGCGTCCGCGAGGAGTCGTTCGGCGAGCCGTTCCCGCTGCAGGACGGCGCCGAGGTGGCCGTGCTCCGGGTGCTCGAGTACGCCTTCGACTCGGCGCTGGAGACCGGCGGCGCGGGGACCGAGGTCCGCATCAGCTCCCGATGGACGACCACGGGCCTCCGGGTGGAGGTCGACGACGACCGCGAGCAGCACGGCGCGGCGGAGCAGGACGCCAGCGCTCTCGAGGCGGACCTGCGCTCGCTCACCGAGCGCATCGACAGCCCCGCGCTCGCCGAGCTGCGCGAGCGGGCCGCCCTCTTCGGCGGTGACGTGACCGAGAAGCGGACGCCCGGCGTCGGCCGGAGCGTCACCGCCTCGTTCCCCGCGATCCGCCACCACAACGGCGTGCACGGGGTCGACCTGGCCTGAGTCAGTCCTCGAGGTGCTCCACGCCGGGCAGCCACGAGACGCCGGGGCCGCCCCAGCCTCGCTTCCGGGTGATCTTCGCGACCGGCTTGTGGTAGTCGTGCTCGAGGCGGTCGATGTAGAGCACGCCGTCGAGGTGGTCGAACTCGTGCTGGAACACGCGGGCGAACCAGCCGTCCGCGACGATCTCGAACGGCTCCTGCTCGAGGTCGACCGCGCGGAGGATCGCGCGCTCGGAGCGGCGGAGCGGGAAGCGCTCGCCGGGGAAGGAGAGGCACCCCTCCGACTCCGTGTCCTCGTCCGCCTCGCCGAGCGGGGTCGGCGTGACGAACAGCTCGGGGTTGATCGCGACGCCGCGGCGGGGGGTGCCGTCGTCGTCGGCGTAGTCGTAGACGAACAGTCGCAGCGGGACGCCGACCTGCGGGCCGGCGAGGCCGACTCCGGGGGCGGTGTCCATCGTCTCGAACATGTCGGCGACGAGAGTGCGCAGCGCATCGTCGAACTCGGTGACGGGGGCGGCGGGGGAGTGCAGGACGGGGTCGCCGGCGATGCGGATGGGGAGGACGGCCATGGGGGACAGGGTACCGCGGGGCCGTCGACCGGGTCCGCGAGGATCATCCGCTGGGCTCAGCCCCTCACCCGTGCGTCGGAGGACTCGCGGAGGCGTTCTGGGTAGGGTCGACCCCATGCCCGCCGATCTCGCCGAACTCCTCAACGACCCGGCGAAGTTCATCGGCATCCCGATCGCTCTCGTGGGCGCGGTGTTCCTCTCCCTCGGCGCGCAGTTCCAGCACCGGGGAGTGGCGAAGGTGGAGCGGTTCTCGAAGCGCTCCGGCTCCTCCGGGCTCAGCGGCGGCCAGCTGGTCGCGCTGCTCTCGCGCCCCTCGTGGGTGATCGGCACCCTGCTCCTGGGTCTCGCGATCGTCTTCCAGCTGACGAGCCTCGGCTTCTCCCCGCTCATCGTGGTGCAGCCGCTCGGAGCGGTGGCGCTCGTGATCACCGCGGTCGTCAACGCGCGGGTCAGCCGGGTGCGCTTGAACGCGGCGTCGATCCGGGCGATCGTGCTCTGCGTCGGAGGCGTCGGCACGTTCGTCCTCGTGGCGGCGTTCAACGCGGTCGACAAGTCCATCCAGACGCCCGAGCTCATCACGATCCTCGTGATCCTCGCCGTGGTGCTCACGGTCTTCGTCATCGCCTTCCGCGTCTTCCGCCGCGGAGCGAAGGCGATCTTCTACATCGTGGGCGCCGGAGTGGTCTACGGCTTCGTCGCGACTCTCGCGAAGGTCGTGCTCAACCGCATCAAGTACGGCGAGTTCGACCCGCTGACGGTGGTCTGCATCGTGGCGCTCCTGGCCGCGACCGCGCTCGGCGGGTACTTCGTGCAGAACGCCTACTCCTCCGGCCCGCCGGACCTCGTCGTGGCGGGCCTCACCGTCATCGACCCGCTGGTCGCCGTCGCGATCGGCATCGTCGTGCTCGGGGAGGCGCAGTACGCGGCCCCGTGGGCGATCCCGCTCTTCATCGCGGCCGGTGCCGTCGCCATCTACGGCGTCTTCCTCCTCGCCAAGCACCACCCGCAGGCGCGCTGACGGCGCGGGATCCCGAGTGGTGAGGACTCCTCTGCCTACAATGGGTCCGCGCCGAGAGCCACGAAACCGACCGACCTCCGCCGATCGCTCCCTTCTCTCCCCGAGCGGCACGACACCGATAGGACCTCCCGTGTCAGATCCCCGCGACGCGTCCCGACCGGGATCGCCCGACTCCCGACCGCTGACGGTCGTGATCGGCTGCGACACCTTCGCTCCCGACGTGAACGGAGCCGCGAAGTTCGCCGAGCGCCTCGCCGCCGGTCTCGCGCAGCGCGGCCACGAGGTCCACGTCGTCGCCCCCTCGGCCGACGGCTGGAGCGGCACCCGGGTCGAGACGCACGAGGGCCAGCGGATCATCGTGCACCGGCTCTACAGCTGGCGCTGGTACCCGCACGACTGGCTGCGCTTCGCGATGCCGTGGCGCATCCGGCAGAACAGCGCGCGCATCCTCGACGAGGTGAAGCCCGACGTCGTGCACTTCCAGTCGCACATCATCGTCGGCCGCGGCCTCGGGATCGAGGCGGCCAAGCGCGGCATCCGCATCGTCGGCACGAACCACTTCATGCCCGAGAACATGCTCGAGTTCACCCTCCTGCCGAAGGCCGTGCAGGCGAAGGCCGTGGCGATGGCGTGGCGGGCCGCGCGCCGCACCTTCGGCCGGGCGGAGGCGGTCACCACGCCGACCCGCAAGGCCGCGCAGTTCCTCGAGAAGTACACGGGCCTCCGGGGCGTCCACGCCATCTCCTGCGGCATCGACGCCGACAACTACACGCCCGACTTCGCGGCGCGCGCCGGCGACTCGATCCTCTTCGTCGGCCGCGTGACCGGCGAGAAGCACATCGACGTCCTGCTCCGCGCCGTCGCCCTGCTCGACCCGGCGCTCGACGCGAAGCTCGAGATCGTCGGCGGCGGCGACCAGATGCGCAACCTCCAGCAGCTCGCCGCGACCCTCGGCATCGCCGACCGCGTCCGCTTCACCGGCTACGTCTCGGACGCCGAGCTCAAGGAGGCGTACACCCGCGCCACCGTGTTCGCCATGCCGTCCATCGCCGAGCTGCAGAGCATCGCGACGATGGAGGCGATGGCCTCGGCCCTCCCCGTCGTCGCCGCCGACGCGATGGCCCTCCCGCACCTCGTGCACGACGGCGAGAACGGCTACCTCTTCGCTCCGGGCAGCGCCGAGGCCCTCGCCGAGCGCCTCACCGCCGTGCTCACGGCCGATCAGGAGGACCTCGAGGCGATGAAGCGCGCGTCCCTCCGCATCGTCGCCGCGCACGACATCAACCGCACGATCAGCACCTTCGAGAGCCTGTATCGTGGGGAGCCGGTGGCCGATCCGGCCTCCGACGCAGCGTCCGCACCCGCCGCCACCTGACGGCCGCTCGGACGGCCGCCGCGGGGCGTTAGCTCAGCCGGTCAGAGCAGCGGACTCATAATCCGTCGGTCACGGGTTCAAGTCCCGTACGCCCTACTCCGCTCCACCCGCGGTCGTTCCTCCTCTCCAGCGCCGGGTCGGGCCTCCACCTGATGCCGGTCTCGTCGGAGCGGGCGGTCCGCTCCTGTCGGACCGGCGTGCCGTGCCTCAGGGCGCCGCCGACGCGGTCCTCGCCGGCACGCCGACGGCGGACGAGTCTGAGGCGACGTCGCGGACGACGACGGCGCCGGCTCCGATCCGCACACGGTCGCCGACGGTCACGTCCCCGACGATCGTCGCGCGGGCGCCGATGTAGACGTCGTCGCCGATGACGGGCGTCCGACCCTTCGACTCGCCGATGGTGACGCCGTGGTAGATGAACGCGTTCCTCCCGATGACCGTGCGCGGGTGCAGGATCACGCCGCGGCCCCAGTGGGGGAGCCGCAGGCCGGGCCCGACCTGAGCGGTCGGCGGCAGCTCGGCTCCGACGATCATGCGGGTCCAGACGAGATCGACCAGGCGGTAGACGAGGTGGAGGGGGAGCCGGGTCCTCCGAGAGCTCGAGTACTGCCCGAGCCGGAGGACGAGGACGGTGAGCCGGTCGGAGGCGTGGCCCTTGGCGGCCAGGTCCGCTCGGACGACGGCTCGGAGGTCAGCGAGATCCATGCTCCCAGTCTGAGTGGGAGCCTCGAGGGTGAGGCCGGGCCGTCGGAGATCGTCCGGGGCGTGGCGAGCATCCGCGAGCGGACGACACGGTGGCGCGATGCGCTAGCACGTCCCGACGCGCCGCGCCCGTACTGGCCGCTCTCCGCTCGACGTGATTGCCTGATCCCGTGCCTGATCTTCCGATGTTCCCGCTCGGCTCCGTGCTCCTGCCGCACATGCCGCTCCCGCTCCGGCTGTTCGAGCCGCGGTACCTGCGGATGCTCGGCGACGTCCTCGAGGACGAGACCCTCGCGTTCGGCGTCGTGCTCATCGAGCGCGGCCAGGAGGTGGGCGGCGGCGACCAGCGGTTCGCGGTCGGCGCCCGCGCGCGCATCCTGAACATCGACGGGGCGGAGTCGTTCGTCACGCTCGACTCCGTGGGCGAGGAGCGCTTCGAGGTCGTCCGCTGGTACGAGGACGACCCGTACCCGCGCGCCGAGGTCCGCCTGCTGCCCGATCTGGAGTGGGACGAGAAGCACGCCCCCGCGCTGGCTGCGGCGGAGTCGGCGGTCCGCACGGCACTGGCGGTCGCGAGCGAGTTCGTCGAGCAGCGCTACGGGGCGGTCGTCGAGCTCGCCGAGGATCCGGCCGCGCACGCCTGGCAGCTCGCCGGCGTCGCACCGGTCACCGAGCTCGACCGCCTCGCGTTCCTCCGCAGCTCCACCATGGAGGAGCTGCTGGAGTCGGTCCGGGAGCGCTCCGCCGAGGCGACCGAGTCGTTCCGCGCCGGCTGGGCCTGAGCCCCGTCCCGGAGTCCCACGACGAGCCCGTCAGTCCTCGAGGCTGACGCCGCGCTCCTCCGCCAGCTTGACCAGGTCGTCGACGACCACGAGCGCCATCCGCACCGAGCGGTCGCGGCGGTACTCCTCGTCGTCCGGGTCGATCCGCGAGGTGCGGTCGAGGGTCTCCTCGATCGACTGCGCGAGCTCGCGCCACGCGTCCTGACGGGCGTCGTCGACGAGCGTCGCGAGGTACTCCTCGTCCTGCGCGCGCCTGTGGAGGGAGTCGGCGACGAGGAGCGAGAGCCGCTCGCGGTGGTCGAGGTTGTCGACGTCGGCCGAGCGGTAGTCGTGCACGTGGTCGGAGCGGCCGCCCACGGAGGTCACGTCGGCGGCGATGCCGCGCAGGCGCTCGGCGGCCGCCTCGGACTCGCGCGCCAGCTTCTCGAGCTCCTCCGCGGCGACGACGGAGTAGCGGCCCGAGTCGAAGGGGACGTCAGCACCGAGGCCGTCCATCAGCACCCGGTTCTTCACGGCCATGCGACTCGCGTACTGCGCGAGCATCAGGCCCTCCTCGGCGGCCTCCTCGACGGAGGCGGGCTCGCGCGACGGGTTCTCATCGGGGTCGTACGGCTCCATCTTGAACCTGCGTCGACGCCGGAACCACACGTGCGTCACCTACATCCCGGAGCAGGCGCCCCGCCCGCCGGAGCACCTCTTCGAGAGTACCCGGCGGGCGGGCGCCGTGGTCGGCGGCTCAGGCCTCGCGCCAGTCGTCCTGCCGGAGGTGGGAGCCGGCCTGCGGCCCCATCTGCAGCATCCCGCCGTCCACGACGTACGAGGATCCGGTGATGTAGGAGGCGGCGGGAGAGGCCAGGAAGGCGACCACCGCCGCGATCTCGCGGGCGTCGCCGGGGCGGCCGAGGGGGATGCCGGGGCGGTCGATCGTGACGGGGTCCACGTCCTCGGCGTCGTTCATCGGCGTGGCGATCTCCCCGGGGGCGACGGCGTTGACGGTGATGCCGAGGGAGCCGAGCTCGAGTGCGGCGACCTTCAGCAGGCCGCCCAGCCCGTGCTTGGCGGCGGTGTAGGCGACGGAGCCGACCCGCGGCTGGTGCTCGTGGACGCTGGTGACCGCGATGATCCTGCCGCCCGTGCCCTGGGCCGCCATGCGCCGCGCGGCGCGCTGGAGGCAGACGAACGCTCCGTCGAGGTTCAGGGCGACGGTCGAGCGCCAGCTGTCGAGGCTCTGCTCGAGGAAGGGCTCGCCTCCGCCTCCGCCCGCATTGCTGACGGCGACGTCGAGCCCGCCCAGTCGATCCGCGAGGTCGTCGATCACGTCGCCCGCGCCCTCCAGATCCGTCGTGTCGAGGCGCGCGATCTCGGCGCGCCGGCCGAGGGAGCGCACCTCCTCCGCCGTGCCCTGCGCGCCCTCCTCGTCGCTGTGCCAGGTGATGCCGACGTCCATGCCCGCCTCGGCCAGTCCCACCGCGGTCGCCCGGCCGATTCCGGAGTCCGAGGCGGTCACCAGTGCACGGGTGGGCCGGAAGTCTCGAGGTCCCTGGTTCATGTCGTCTCCTGTCTCGATCGGGCCGCCGATCCGGCGGACACGGGTCGATCCCATCAGCGGATCCGGCGCGCTCGGGAGCCGGTTGACAGGTCCGGGCTCGCGCGAGACGCGTGGCGGTGTCCCCGCTGAGCGCCCCGATCGCGTTGACTGGGCGGATGGATCACCGGCGCATCTCGGTCGTCGTCCCCGTGAAGGACGACGCCCGCCACCTCGAGCAGCTGCTCGAGCTCCTCCGCGAGCAGACGCTCGCGCCGTTCGAGATCGTCGTCGTCGACGACGGGAGCACCGACGACAGCGCCGCCGTCGCGCGAGCGGCGGGCGCGCGGGTGGTGCGGCACGACGGAGCCGGGATCCCGGCGAGCACGGCGCACGGCTTCGACGAGGCGCACGGCGACGTCCTCGCACGGCTCGACGCCGACTCCCGCCCGGGACCCGACTGGCTGGCGCGCCTGGCCGGCCACTTCGCCGACCCCGAGGTCGGAGCGGTGACCGGTCCCGGACGCTTCGACGAGCTCGGCCCGATCGCCCGGGTGATCGCGCGGGTCGCCTACATGGACGCCTACTTCGTGCTGATGGGGTCGGCGCTGGCAAACTGGCCGCTCTTCGGCTCCAACTGCGCCGTCCGCCGGTCGGCGTGGGAGGAGATCGCGGAGGAGATGCACCGGCACGACGCCTACGTGCACGACGACGTCGAGATCAGCGTGCACCTGGGACTCCGGCACCGGATCGTACTCGACCGCCACCTCGAGGTCGGCATCTCGGCCCGCCCCTTCGGCGCCTTCGCCGACATGCTCCGCCGGTTCGACCGCGCTCTGCACACGCTGGCGCGGCACCCCGGCATGGGATCGTCCCTGCAGCGCTGGACGCACCGGGTGCGCCGCATCCACCGCGACCGCCTGCGAGCGACGGCCGCGGCGCGCCGCTCCGGCTGACGACGAGAACCGACGGCGCCGCCTGACGGCTAGGGCTGGGCCGCGTCCGGCCGGGCCGCGTCGGGCTCGGCCTCCGCCGCCCGATCCTCTCCGGGCGCGGTGCGCCCCTCCTTCGGCATCGCCCAGACCGCGGCGAGCATGCCCACGGCGAGGACCGTGAGCGCGATGCAGACGAAGCGGGTGCCCTCGGCGAGGTCCGCCGGTGCGGGGACGCCGCCGCCCGCCTTCGCGTTCACGATCGCGCCGAACACGGCCACGGCGACGGCGCTGCCGATGTTCCGGGCGAAGAAGTTGGTCGAGGAGACCACTCCGCGCTCGTTCCAGTCGACGCTCGACTGCGCCCGGATCAGCGTCGGAGTCGCCACGAGCCCCATGCCGGCGCCGATCAGCACGCAGAAGCCGGCGATCTCCCACAGCGTCGAGGAGGCGCCGAGCAGGACGGTCAGCGCCGTGCCGATCACGACGAGCCCCGCTCCGAGGAAGCCCGTGTTGCGGAAGCCGATGCGCAGGTAGAGCCGGCCCGACAGGCTCGCCGCGACCGGCCAGCCGAGCGTCATCGCCGCGACGGCGAAGCCCGCGCCGAGGGCGGAGCTGCCGAGCACGCCCTGCGCGAAGGTCGGGAAGTACGAGGTGACGCCGAGCGTGATCGCGCCGACGGTCACCGAGACCAGGCTGGTCGAGATCAGCACGCGCCGCGTGAGGACCCAGAGGGGGAGCACCGGGGCGGCAGCTCGCCGCTCGATCGCGACGAAGCCGGCGAACGCGAGGGCCGAGACGACGAACACGCCGACTCCGGCGGGGGAGAGCCACGGCCAGGCGCTGCCGCCCTCGAGCAGCCCGAGGATGAGCAGCGCGGTGCCCACGGCGAGCACGGAGGCGCCCGCCACGTCGATCCGCTGCTTCTCGCCCCGCGTGGTCTCGCGGAAGCTGCGGATCAGGAGGAACGCCGCCAGGAGGCACAGGGGGATGTTGACGAGGAAGATGCCGCGCCAGGCGCCCAGGTCCGAGAGCACGCCGCCGAGGGTCGGCCCGACGACCGAGGAGATGCCCCAGACGCTCGCGAGGTAGCCCTGGGTCTTCGCACGCTCGGCGACCGTGTAGATGTCGCCGGCGATGGTGATGCCCATCGGCTGGATCGCTCCGGCCCCCAGGCCCTGCAGGGCTCGGAACGCGATCAGCGCGGGCATGCTCCAGGCGAGGCCGCACAGGAGCGAGCCGACCAGGAACAGGGCGATGCCGATCAGCATGATGGGCTTGCGCCCGATCACGTCGGCGAGCTTGCCGTAGAGGGGGACCGAGACGGCCTGGGCCAGCAGGTAGATCGAGAACAGCCAGGGGAACTGCTCGAAGCCCCCCAGGTCGGCGACGATGGACGGCACGGCCGTCGAGAGGATCGTGGCGTCGAGGGCGACCAGAGCGGTCGAGATCATCAGGGACAGCAGGATCGGGCCGCGCTCCGAGCGCAGTCCGACACTCGCGCGGGTGGGGGCGTCGGTCACTCTGCCCAGGCTATTCCACAGCCGGGGGATGGAAGCGGGGAGGAGAGGATCCGCTCCGGGGCTCGGTAGACTGGTGGCATGGAACTCGTTCTCTGGCTCGTCGTGTCCGCCATCGCCGGTGTGGGCCTCGTCTCCGGAGTCGCGGCTCTCATCGCCATGACGCGGGCGCCCTGGTCGGCCGACAAGTAGCCGCCCGGCCGGCCTCGCGCCGGCACTACTCGTAGATCCGCACCACGCTCCACTGCGGCTCCGTCGACGCGACCACGTCGAGCACGAACGCTCCGCCGGTCGCGAGGTCCGTCGCCTGGAAGCGCCAGCCGCCGATGCTCACCGGTGTGCGCCCGAACGTCGGCGGGAACCCCTCGAGGGGCGCCCACCACTCGCTCGTGCAGGTCCACACCGTCGGCCGGTCGGTCACCCGGTAGCTCCCGCCCCGCCACTCGAGCGCGATCGGCACTCCCTCGCCGTCGGTCGAGACCAGCGCCGTCTCGTCGATCACCGCCATCGTCGTGCTCCCGTTCACTCGCCGGACCCGGTTGGCCGTTCGAACATGTGTTCGATAGTCTGCGAGTGTACGCCGCGGCGCTCGTGCTCGCCACGGCCGCGGATCGACCGGTGGGAGGCGCGATGATCGAGTGGAGTCCGCTCCAGATGCTGCGCAGCAGCGGGCAGGACGAGTGGGTGATGGTCGACGCCCTGCGCACCGGCCGGATCGGCCTGGTGCGCCGCATCGAGACCGGCCCGTACCGCGAGACCTGGTTCCGCGCGGTGACCTGGGCGGCGGAGCCGGAGAGGCGGACGCTCGTGGGCTACTCCCGCTCGATGGACACCATCGCGGCCGCCCTGTGGGCCCATCAGCCGCCGACGGCGCAGGAGAAGCCCTTCCCCGGCTACCCGCCCTCGCGGCCGTCGCCGTGACTCCTTCAGCGAGAGGGGGCCCGGCCGTCCCCGCGACGGCGGCCTCCGTGTCCGCCACGGGGGAGAATGGCCCGATGCTCCTCGCACTCGTCGGCGGCCCCACGGGGGCGTGGCGGGCGGTCGACCCCGTCGGCGGCGCCGAGGCCGGGAGCGGCAGGGGCCCGGCCGAGCTGGCGGCGTTCATCCGGGAGCGGGAGCCGGAGCGCCCGCGCTGGGTCTGGGACGACACCGCGCGCTGGTACCCCGCACTGCTGTCGGCCGGCGTGGTCGTCGCCCGGTGCCACGACCTCCGGCTGGCCCGCGCGATCCTCCGCCGCTCGGTCTCCGCCGCCGCATCGGCTCTCGCGCGCTCGCCCCTCGACCCGTGGGACGCGGGAGCCGCGGCCCCCGCCGCGCAGGACACGCTGATCGGGTTCGAGGAGGCGGCGGGCGGCTCCGACGAGCTCGACCCCGTCCTCGAGCTGGCCCGGCAGGAGGAGGCGCTCTCCGGCGCCGCCGAGGCCGGCCGGCTCCGCCTGCTGCTCGCCGCCGAGTCCGTCGGCGCCCTGATCGCTCGCGAGATCGCCCACGCGGGGCTGCCGTGGCGCGCCGATGTGCACGACCGGGTGCTCACCGGGATGCTCGGCCCCCGCCCGCTCTTCGGCGGCCGCCCGGCCCTGCTGGAGGCGCTGGCCGACCGCCTGCGCGACGAGCTCGGCGCGCCCGAGCTCAATCCCGACTCGCCTTCCGAGCTCCTCAAGGCGCTGCGGCGCGCGGGGCTGCCGGTCGAGTCGACGCGCTCCTGGGAGCTGCAGTCCCTCGAGCACCCCGCGGTGCCGCCCCTCCTGGAGTACAAGAAGCTCTCCCGGCTGCTCACCGCCAACGGCTGGGCCTGGCTCGACGCGTGGGTGCGCGACGGACGGTTCCGGCCGGAGTACGTGGTGGGCGGCGTCGTCACCGGCCGCTGGGCGACCTCGGGCGGAGGGGCGCTGCAGCTGCCGCGGCAGATCCGCGCCGCGGTCACCGCGGATCCGGGCTGGAGCCTCGTGGTCGCGGATGCCGCGCAGCTCGAGCCGCGCATCCTCGCCGCGCTCTCGGGCGACTCGGCCATGGCCGCCGCCGGGCGGGGCCGCGACCTCTACCAGGGCATCGTCGACGCCGGCGTGGTCCCCGATCGGCCGCGGGCGAAGGTCGCGATGCTGGGGGCGATGTACGGGGCGACGAGCGGCGAGGCCGGGCGGCTGCTCCCGAGGCTCGCCCGTGCCTACCCGCGCTCGGTCGCGCACGTCGAGGCGGCGGCTCGGGCGGGGGAGCGCGGCGAGAGCGTCTCGACGTGGCTCGGGCGCAGCTCGCCTCCCGGACCCGAGGGGCTCTCGGCGGATGCGGCGCGAGCGCGCGAGTGGGGACGCTTCACCCGCAACTTCGTGGTGCAGGGGACCGCGGCCGAGTGGGCGCTCTGCTGGATGGGCGAGCTGCGGGCGCGACTGCGCGCCGAGGGCGGCGCGGTCGGCCGGGCGCACCTCGTCTACTTCCTGCACGACGAGGTGATCGTGCACGCTCCCGCCGACGTCGGCGAGCGGGTCGCCGCGATCGTCCGCGAGGCGGCGGTGCGCGCCGGACGCTCGCTCTTCGGAGAGGGCGAGGTCGACTTCCCGGTCACCGTAGCCGTCGTCGACTCCTACGACCAGGCGAAGTGAGACGCGGGATCAGTACCAGTGCGGCGAGCGGTTGTTCCAGCTCGACCACGCGTTGCAGGGCGAGCCGTAGGCGCTCTTGATGTACGAGAGACCCCAGTCGACCTGCGTCGCCGCGTTCGTCTGGTAGTCGGCTCCCGAGTTGGCCATCTTGCTCGCCGGGAGGGCCTGCGGGATGCCGTAGGCGCCGGAGGAGCGGTTCAGCGCGTTCCAGCGCCATCCCGACTCGCCGTTCCACAGCGGGATGAGGCACCGGTCGACCTGGTCGGCGCCCCAGCCGAAGCGGCCGACGGCGGTCCGGGCGTAGGCCTGGGCCTGCGCCGGGGAGAGGCCGTCCGTGCGTCCGGCGTAGGTGCCGAGGGCGGCGATGGTCTTGGCGGAGCTGTTGCGCGCGCCGGTCGGGTCGTCGTCGCCGAGTTCGACCGGGCCGCCTCCGCCACCTCCGCTGTTGGAGGGCGCTGCCGGAGCCGCGGCCGCGGCGGGAGCCGACGCGGCGCGCTGGCGGGCGGCCTCGGCCTCGGCGGCGAGGCGGGAGAGGCGCTGCTGCTCCTCGAACGCCGACTTCGCGTCCTGGCCGTCGGCGTACTCCCGCTCGATCTCGGCGGTGGTGTTCTTGAGCGAGGCGAGCTGGGTGTAGAGCTCCTGGCTGTACTTCTCCTGGTCGGCGACCTTGGCGTCGGCCTCGGCCTGCGCGGAGCGGGCGGCCGAGAGCGCGTCGGCCGCGGCGGTGGCGAGGGAGACGCGCTCGCCCCGGGCCTGCTCGGCCTGCGCGGCGAGGGAGACGGCCTGGTTCTCGGTCGACTGCGCCGCGGTCTGGAGCCGGCTGGTCTGCTGGGTGAGCTGCGTCATGGTGCCAAGGCGGTAGAGCAGCTCGCTCGACTCGTCGCCGCCGATGAGGAGGTTGAGCGTCGCATCGGTCCCGCCGTTGCGGTAGAGCTGCGCGGCGAGACGGCCGGCCTGCTCCTTCGCTGCGTCGGCGTCCGAGCGGGCGGCGGAGGCGCGCTCCTCCAGGGCGCTCACGCGCTGGGTCGCCTCGTCGAGAGCGCTCTGCGCGGCGTCCGCCTCCGCGGCCCGGCTGATGGCGGCGTCGGTGAGGGCGGCGGCCTGGTCGCGCAGGTCGGCGAGGAAGGCGGTGATGCGGTCGACCTCGGCGGCGGTGGCGCTCTCGCTCGACTTCGCGGCCTCGACATCGGACCACGAGGGGTAGTCGGACGGGTCGTAGGCGGCGGACGCGGAGAGCGGGGCGGCGAGGGCGGCGCACAGGACGAGGACCGTGCCCGCTCCGGCGGCGACGAGGCGCCGGCGCGCCCGGGAGGGGACGCGGAGACCGAGGGGGGTGCGGGACATGCGAACCACCCTAGGCGACGGCACCCGCGCCTGTCTCGTCCTAGCTCGAGGCTCGACGGCCCCGACGGGGACGCTCGAGAGCGTATCCGCGGACGCCCCGTCCCGGCCCGTCGCCCGTGAGCTCGTCGCGGGCCGCCTCGAGGAGGCGCCGCAGGGCCTCCTCCCGCACGCCGGCGGCGATCGCGGCGAGGCGGCGCTGCGGGTGCGCGTCCTCCTCCTCCGCCTGCTCGTCGGCGGTGGCGGGCAGCGAGCTCTCGTACGCGTCGAGGACGGCGGCGAGGTCGGCACCGGACAGGCTCGAGGCCAGCAGCACCCGGTCGAGGACGTCGTCCCAGTCCTCCTCCGGGGACGCTCCGTCACCCGTCAGCCAGGCGGCCGCCTCCGCGCGGCCCTCGTCGGTGAGCGCGTGCAGGGGGAGGCCGTCGTCGGTGGACCCGGCCGAGACGACGAGGCCCCGCTCGCGCAGGCGCTCGAGCGTCGAGTAGATCTGGCCGACGTTGACCCGGGGCCGGTGCGCGGCACGGTCGAGGAGCTCGGTGTGCAGCTGGAGGCCGTAGGCGGGGCCGAGCGTGAGCAGGGCGAGCAGGCCGTCGCGGACGGACACGGTGCTCCTCCCGGCGGGCGTCTGGCGGTGTGCGGCGTCCGGCGGCGCGGACGACCCGAGTATAGGCAGGAGCCGCCCGCGGCCGGTCGAGCAGGCGCGGCGAGCCGCCTTGACGGAGGTCCGCCGCTCCTGCATGATCGGGCGTGGTGGCACGTCCACCGTCATAATCGAAGAAGGCGCACCGCAGAGTGTTCCGTGGTCCGGGTCGTTGGGGAAGACGCACCGGGACGAACGGAGGACACCATGGTGGCGCAGCAGACTCGGGGTGTGCTCTTCGTGCACTCCGCCCCCCGCGCGCTCTGCCCCCACCTCGAGTGGGGGACAGGTCGCGCTCTTGGTCGTGCCGTGAACTTCGCCTGGATCGAGCAGCCCGTGCTCCGCAGCACCCTGCGCGCCGAGTTCGCCTGGGAGGGCCCGGTCGGAACCGGTGCCGTCATCGCGTCCGCTCTCCGCGGCTGGGCCGACGTCCGCTACGAGGTCACCGAGGAGCCCTCGCCCGGTGTCGACGGAGGCCGCTGGATGCACACTCCCGAGCTCGGCATCTTCTACGCGCAGACCGACAGCGCGGGCAACACCGTCGTGCCCGAGGACCGCATCCGCTCCGCCATGGAGCTCGCCGGCGCCGACCCCATCGAGCTGCACCGCGAGTTGCGCCTCGCCCTCGGCCAGGCCTGGGAGGACGAGCTCGAGCCCTTCCGCTACGGCGGCGACTTCGCGCCCGTCGTCTGGATGCACGGGGTCGGCTGAGTTCATTCGACGCCGCTCCTCGCGCGGCGTCGCGCAGTCGGCTCGGGCGGGTGGTCGGGTTCCGTGGAGCGGCTTGCGTCCGGCGACGCCGATCCGCTGGCACGCGGATCGGCGGATACGCCTCGCGGGGGCCGCTCGCTCCCGCACCCCTGAACCAGGCGGCCAGCGGACCCCCGTTCCGGCAGAGGTCCGCCTCGAAGTCGCGTCGTCGCCTCGCGGTTGCCGCTCGCTGGCACGTCGACCAGACGGTCGGCGGAGCACCGCGTTCCGGCGGAGGGCGTCGGAAGACTCGTGGAGCCGCCCGCACCTCTGTTGCGCACGACACCGAAGGCTCGAGTCGCGGCGAAGCCCGCGCTCCCACCCGGACAGCTTCGTTGATCCGATCATCCGACCCGAGCCGCGGCGAAGCCCGCGCTCCCCACCAGCACTGCGTGCTCACCAGCCCGCACCAGACGGCGGCGCAGCTCCCTCGCGGCACGAGGCGTATCCGGGGATCCGCGTTCCAGCGGATCACCGTCGCCGCACCGCACCGGCCCTCGGAAACCCCGCCCCCCTCCTCAGCGGACGCGCCTGCGCCGCGCAAGGAGCGGCGCAGCCCGCTTTCCGCACGGTGGAGCGGGGCTACGCCCCGCTACACCGTCCGGAAAGCGGCAACAGCATTGTGCCCCCCGAACCCGAACGAGTTCGAGATGGCGACCAGCGGTCCGTCGCCGAGGGCGCGGGGGCTGGTGACGACGTCGAGGGGGATCTGGGGGTCCTGCTCGAAGAGGTTGATGGTGGGGGGTGCGGTGCGCTCGTGGAGGGCGAGCACGGTGAAGATGGCCTCGAGCGCGCCGGTGCCGCCGAGGAGGTGGCCGGTGGACGCCTTGGTCGCGGAGACGGCGATGTTCGGGAGGTGGTCGCCGAAGACGCGCAGCAGGGCGCGGTACTCGGCGATGTCGCCGACCGGGGTGCTCGTCGCGTGGGCGTTGACGTGGGTGACGTCGGTGAGCGCGGCTCCGGCCTGCTCGAGGGCGCCGATCATGGCGCGGGCGGCGGCGGAGCCCTCGGGGTCCGGCGCCGTGATGTGGTACGAGTCGCTGGTGACGGCGCCGCCGGCGAGCTCCGCGTAGATGCGGGCTCCGCGGGCGAGGGCGTGCTCCTCGGTCTCGAGGATGAGCGTCGCGGCGCCTTCTCCGAGGACGAAGCCGTCGCGGGAGACGTCGTAGGGGCGCGAGGCGGTCGCCGGGTCGTCGTTGCGGCGCGAGAGGGCCTGCATCGACGCGAAGGCGGCGATCGGGAGCGGGTGGACGACCGACTCCGTGCCGCCGGCGACGACCACGTCGGCGAGGCCGAGCTGCATGTGCTCGTAGGCGTTCGCGAGGGCCTCGGTGCTGGAGGCGCAGGCCGACACGTCGGTGCGGGCGTAGGCGCGGGAGGGGATGGCCATGCTGATGGCGGCGGCGGCCGCGTTGGGCATGAGCATCGGGATGGTCATCGGGAGGACCCGGCGGGGACCGCGCTCGCGGAGGGTGTCCCACGCGTCGACGAGGGTCCAGAGGCCGCCGATGCCGGTCGAGTAGTCGACGCCCACGCGGAGCGGGTCGACGTCGGTGATGCCGGAGTCGGCCCAGGCCTCGCGGGCCGAGATGAGCGCGAACTGGCTGGAGGGGTCGAGGCGCTTCGCCTCGGGGCGGGAGAGCACCTCCTCCGGGCGGACCTTGGCCTGGGCGGCGAAGGTGACCGGGATGTCGTACTGGGCGACCCAGTCCTGCTCGAGGGAGCGGACGCCTGATTCGCCGGCGAGGAGTGCGTTCCAGGACTCCCGGGCGGTCCCGCCGAGGGGAGTGCTGGCACCGATTCCGGTGACGACGATCTTCTTGGTCATGACGAGCTTCTCTGTTCCGTGTGGGTGGGTGCCGGGCTCACCCCGGCCGACGATCGCCGGCCGGGGTGTCCGCCACGAGGACGGGGTGCGCTGGCGACGACTACTCGGACGCCTTGACGATGAAGCGGACCGCGTCGCCGACCGTCTTGAGGTTCTTGACCTCGTCGTCGGGGATCTTCACGTCGAACTTCTCCTCGGCGTTGACGACGATGGTCATCATCGAGATGGAGTCGATGTCGAGGTCGTCGGTGAACGACTTGTCCATCTCGACGGAGTCGGTGGCGATGCCCGTCTCGTCGTTGACAAGCTCGGCCAGGCCGGCGAGGACTTCTTCGTTGGACAGTGCCATGGTTCTCTCCTTGGGGGTTCTTCGGGTGTTCGTCAGTGACCGTAGGTCAGTTTAGGGGTGGGGTCGCGCCGGTCACGGGAGCACCACGACCTGCGCGCCGAACACCAGTCCGGCGCCGAAGCCGATCTGCAGCGCGAGTCCGCCGTGCAGCTCCGGGTGCTCCTCGAGCAGGCGGTGGGTGGCGAGCGGGATCGACGCGGCGGAGGTGTTGCCGGTGGTCTCGATGTCGCGGCCGATAGCGACGGTCTCGGGCAGCTTCAGCTGCTTCGCGAGCTCGTCGATGATGCGCATGTTCGCCTGGTGGGGGATGAACGCGGCGAGGTCCTCGGGCTGGACGCCCGCCTCCGCGAGCGCCTGCTTGGCGACCTTGGCCATCTCCCAGACCGCCCAGCGGAAGACCGACGGGCCGTCCTGGCGGAGGGTGGGCCATTCGGCGGTGCCGTCGCGGTAGGCCGCGAGCGGGTTGTCCATGCCGACGGTGTCCCACTTGGAGCCGTCGGATCCCCACACGGTCTTCGAGATGCCGGCGGTGTCGCTGGGGCCGACGACCGCGGCGCCCGCGCCGTCGCCCAGGAGGAAGGAGATGCTGCGGTCGGTCGACTTGACCAGCTCGGACAGCTTCTCGGCTCCGACGACGAGCACGTACTCGGCCAGGCCGGAGCGGATGAAGGAATCGGCCTGGGCGATGCCGTAGGTGTAGCCGGCGCAGGCTGCCGAGATGTCGTACGCCGGGGCGGGGTTCGCCCCGATGCGGTCCGCGAGGAGCGCAGCCAGCGACGGGGTCTGCACGGTGTTGCTGATCGTGGAGACGAGCACGACGCCGATCTGGTCCGGGCGGATGCCCGCCTTCTCGATCGCCTCGAGGGAGGCGGTGGTCGCGAGGTCGACCGCGTGGATGTCGGCGGAGGCGCGGCGGCGCTCGATGATGCCGGTGCGCTGGCGGATCCACTCGTCGGAGGAGTTGATCGGCTCGATCAGGTCGTCGTTCGGGACGACGAGGTCGCCGCGTGCCGCGCCGATGCCGAGGATCCGGGTGTACGCGCTGCCGCTGGACTGGGTGAGGGAAGGGGTCGTCATGGGGTCTCTCCTGCTAGGCGGCGTGCTCGTCGAGGAAGGCGCGGGCGGCGTCCACGTCGTCGGGGGTCGTGATGGCGATGCTCGGCACGCCCTTGAGGCCGCGCTTGGCGAGGCCGACCAGCGCGCCGGCGGGTGCCAGCTCGATGATCCCGGTGACGCCCGCGTCGGCGAAGGCCGCCATGCAGAGGTCCCAGCGGACGGGGGAGGCGACCTGGCCGACGAGCAGCTCGAGGAACGCGGCGCCGGAGTCGACGACCGACCCGTCGCGGTTCGTCCAGAGACGGAGCGTCGGGTCGGAGGGGGTCAGCCCGGCGGCGACGCCGGCGAGGGAGTCGCGGGCGGGCGCCATGTAGCGGGTGTGGAAGGCGCCGGCCACCTGCAGGGGGATCACGCGGGTCCCGCGGAGCGGCTCCGCCTTGAGCGCCTCGAGCGCGTCGACCGCGCCGGCGACGACGATCTGCCCGCCGCCGTTGTAGTTGGCCGGCTCGAGGCCGAGCTCGTCGAGACGGGCGATCAGGGCCTGCTCGTCGCCGCCGAGGACCGCGCTCATCGCGGTCGGCTCGGCGGCGGCCGCAGCGGCCATGGCACGGGCGCGCTCGCGGACGAACACCAGCGCGTCGGCCTCGGTGAGGACTCCGGCTCCGGCGGCCGCGGTGATCTCGCCGACGGAGTGGCCGGCGATGCCCGCGATGCGATCGCGCCGTCCACCCTCGAGGAGGGCGGCGAGGCTCACGAGTCCCGCGGAGACGATCAGGGGCTGGGCGACCGCGGTGTCGCGGATGGTGTCCGCGTCCGAGACGGTGCCGTGCGCGGCGAGGTCGATGCCGACCGCCTCCGAGTGCGCGGCGACCTGCTCGGCCACGGAGGGGATCTCGAGCCAGGGGGCGAGGAATCCGGGGGTCTGGGAGCCCTGACCCGGGGCGACGACGACGATCACGGTATCCAGTCTTCCGATCTGCGCTCGCACGTGCGGCGCGTGGAGCCACTGACAAAGCACAAAGAGCTTGTCGCGGGTCTACAAGTGTTCAGGGGCGGGAGGGGTTCGGCGAGCAGACGGCCTCAGCGGCGGGACGGCTTCCGGCGGACGGCGCCGTCCGGGTCGCTCATGGAGCCGAGGATGAGGGCGGACTGGAGGATGAGCGCCTCGCGGGCGCCCGTCGCGTCCCAGCCGATCACCTCGGCGACCCGCTTGAGGCGGTAGCGCACCGTGTTCGGGTGCACGAACAGCTCGCGGGCGGTCGCCTCGAGGGAGCGGCCGTTGTCGAGGTAGGCCCACAGCGTGGTCAGCAGCTCGGTCGAGTGCTTCTGCAGGGGCCGGTAGATCTGCGTGATGAGGCTCTGGCGGGCGAGCGGGTCGCCGGCGAGGGCGCGCTCGGGAAGGAGGTCGTCGGCGTTGACCGGTCGCGGCGCGTTCCGCCAGGAGCGGGCGACCGCGAAGCCGGCGAGGGCCGCGCGGGCGCTGCGGGACGCCTCGACCAGGGTCGGCACCTCGTGGCCGAGGACGAGGTGGCCCGTCCCGAAGCCGGGCTCGAGCGCCTCCGCGATCTCGAGGAACGCGACCGGCGGTCCGGTCTCCTCCGTGGCGTTCTCGCTCGGCTCGGCGCGGCCGATGACCAGGACGAGCCGGCTGCCCTGCACGCCGATCAGCACGTCGGCGTCCATGTGCCGCGCCGTGCGGCGCAGCTGGTCGACGTCGAGCATCTTGGGGGCGGTGCCCACCAGGACGGCGACCTCGCCGTGGCCGTGCCAGCCGAGGGCGGCGATCCGGCTGGGCAGCTCGTCGTCGGCCTCGCCCGTGAGGATCGAGTCGACGACCAGCGCTTCCAGGCGCGCGTCCCAGAGACCTCGGGCCTCGGCGGCGCGCGCGTAGACGTCGGCCGCGGCGAAGGCGATCTCGCGCGAGTAGAGGAGGATCGCCTCGCGGAGGTCCTCCCCGCCGTTCTTGATCCGGTCCTCGACGACCTCGACCGTCACCTTGATCAGCTGCAGCGTCTGCGTCAGCGAGACGGAGCGCAGCAGCTCGCGGGGAGCGGCTCCGAACACGTCCGCCGCGATCCACGGCGTGGCCGACGGGTCGTCGAACCACGAGATGAACGAGGTGATGCCGGCCTGGGCGACGAGGCCGACCGCCGAGCGCCGACCGGGGGGCATGCTGCCGTACCAGGGCAGCGTGTCCTCGAGGCGCTTGATCGTCTGCGTCGAGAGCTCACCGGCGAGGGTGCGCAGCCAGGCGAGGGTCTGCTCCTTCGTGCGGGGAGCGCCCGGCCGGGTGGCCGGACGCTCCGCCGCAGGAGCAGGAGCCCGCGCACTCGACGGTGCGGGTTCCTGCGAGAGCACGGACTCGTCCGTCAGCTCTCGCCGCCCGCGTTGCCGGTGGTGCCGGCGTTGACGTCGAGGAGGCGGTACTTCTCGATCGCCTGGACGGCGAGCGAGGGGTCGACCTCGCCGCGCTTGGCGAGCAGCTGCAGCGTCCGCACGACGACCGAGGGGCCGTCGATCTGGAAGTAGCGCCGCGCCGCCGCACGGGTGTCCGAGAACCCGAAGTCGTCCGCGCCGAGCGTCGCGAAGTCGCCCGGGATGAACTGGCGCAGCTGGTCGGGGACCTGGTGCGAGAAGTCCGAGACGGCGACGAAGGGGCCCTTCGCGTCGGCCAGCTTCTGCGTCACGTACGGCACCTGCTCGGCGTCCTCGGGGTGGAGGAAGTTGTGCTGCTCGGCCTTGATGCCGTCGCGGCGCAGCTCGTTCCACGAGGTGACCGACCAGACGTCCGCCGAGACGCCCCAGTCCTCGGCGAGGAGCTTCTGCGCCTCGATCGCCCACGGCACCGCGACGCCCGAGGCGAGGAGCTGGGCCTTCGGCCCGTCCCACTGGCCCCAGGAGATGCGGTGGATGCCGCGGACGATGCCCTCGACGTCGACGTCCTCCGGCTCCTTCGGCTGCACGATCGGCTCGTTGTAGACCGTGATGTAGTACATGACGTTCGGGTCGGTGTGCTTCCCGCCGTACATGCGCTCGAGACCGGACTGCACGATGTGCGCGATCTCGTACCCGTAGGCCGGGTCGTAGCTCACGACGGCGGGGTTGGTCGCCGCGAGGATCGGGGAGTGCCCGTCCGCGTGCTGGAGGCCCTCGCCGGTCAGCGTGGTGCGTCCTGCGGTGGCGCCGATCATGAAGCCGCGCGACATCATGTCGCCGGCCGCCCAGATCGCGTCGCCCGTGCGCTGGAACCCGAACATCGAGTAGAAGACGTAGACCGGGATGAGCGGCTCGCCCTGCGTCGAGTACGAGGTGCCGATCGCGGTGAACGCCGCGAGGGCGCCCGCCTCGTTGATGCCGACGTGGAGGATCTGGCCCTGCGGGCTCTCCTTGTAGGCCAGGAGGAGCTCGCGGTCGACCGACGTGTAGTGCTGGCCGCGCGGGTTGTAGATCTTCGCGTTCGGGAAGAACGCGTCCATGCCGAAGGTGCGCGCCTCGTCCGGGATGATCGGGACGACGCGGTTGCCGAAGTCCTTCGAGCGGAGGATGTCCTTCAGGATGCGGACGAACGCCATGGTGGTGGCGATCTCCTGCGTCCCCGAGCCCTTCTTGCCGACCGCGTAGGCCGAGTCCTCGGGGAGGTTCAGCTGCGTGTACTTCGAGCGGCGCTCGGGGAGGTAGCCGCCGAGCGCGCGGCGGCGCTCCTGCAGGTACTCGATCGCCTCGTCGTTCTGACCGGGGTGGTAGTACGGCGGGAGGTAGGGGTTCTCCTCGAGCTGCGCGTCCGTGATCGGGATGCGCATGGTGTCGCGGAACGACTTGAGGTTGTCCAGCGTCATCTTCTTCATCTGGTGGGTCGCGTTGCGGCCCTCGAAGCTGCGGCCGAGACCGTAGCCCTTGATGGTGTGGGCGAGGATGACGGTGGGCTGGCCCTTGTGCTCCGTCGCGGCCTTCATGGCCGCGTAGATCTTGCGGTAGTCGTGGCCGCCGCGGCGCAGGCCCCAGATCTGCTCGTCGGAGTAGCCCTCGACGAGCTTCTTGGCGCGCGGGTCGCGGCCGAAGAAGTTCTCGCGGACGTAGGCGCCGTCCTCCGTCTTGTAGGTCTGGAAGTCGCCGTCGGGCGTCTTGTTCATCAGGTCGAGCAGCGCGCCCTCGGTGTCGCGGGCGAGCAGGTCGTCCCACTCGCGGCCCCAGATGAGCTTGATGACGTTCCAGCCCGCGCCGCGGAAGTACGACTCGAGCTCCTGCACGATCTTGCCGTTGCCGCGGACGGGTCCGTCGAGGCGCTGGAGGTTGCAGTTGACGATGAAGTTCAGGTTGTCGAGGCCGTCGTTCGCGGCGACCTGGAGCTGACCACGCGACTCGACCTCGTCCATCTCGCCGTCGCCGAGGAACGCCCAGACCTGCTGGTCGGAGGCGTCCTTGATGCCGCGGTTGGTGAGGTACTTGTTCGCCTGCGCCTGGTAGATGGCGTTGATCGGGCCGAGGCCCATCGACACGGTCGGGAACTGCCAGAACTCCGGCATGAGCCGCGGGTGCGGGTAGCTGGAGAGCCCGCCGCCCCGGTGCGACTTCTCCTGGCGGAATCCGTCGAGCTGGTGCTCGCTCAGGCGTCCCTCGAGGAAGGCGCGCGCGTACGGGCCGGGGGAGGCGTGGCCCTGGATGAAGACCTGGTCGCCGCCGCCCGGGTGGTCCTGGCCGCGGAAGAAGTGGTTGAAGCCGACCTCGTACAGCGAGGCGCTCGACGCGTACGTCGAGATGTGGCCGCCGACCCCGATGCCGGGACGCTGCGCGCGGTGCACGAGGATGGCCGCGTTCCAGCGGATCCACGCGCGGTAGCGGCGCTCGACGTCCTCGTCGCCCGGGAAGTCGGGCTCGTTCTCGGGCGCGATGGTGTTGATGTAGTCCGTGGTGGGCACCATCGGCACGCCGAGGTGGAGCTCCTTGGAGCGCTTGAGGAGGCTGAGCATGACGTCGCGCCCGCGACCCCGGCCCCGCTCCTCGACGAGCGCATCGAGCGACTCGTTCCACTCCGACGTTTCCTCGGGGTCCGAGTCCACGTGACCGACGGAATACGGGTCCTGATCGTTAACAGTCACCCTCGACCTCTCTCTGGGGGCAGATCGTGCCCGAGACATCACTCTCATGAAGCGGTGCGGATCCGCGGATCCGGGGCTCGGATGACGAGCCGCGCGCGGGCACCTCCGTCAGCCTAGCGATTCCCGTGCCCCGAACCTGGAATCGCACTGTGGTGATCCACGAGGAATGGGCGCCGACGACTGTAGGAGAGCGCCAGACGGGACGCGTCGACCGGCCCGTGATCGGGGGAGACGGGCCGTTCCTTGGAGTCTGCGCGGAGCGGGTCTAGCATTGCCCCTCGTGCTCGCGCGACTCTCGTGCGCACGGAAGGACATCGGACCGATGGCTCTCGAGAAGCTGACCCTGGCTCCCGACTTCGAACTCGCGAACCAGTACGGCGAGCGCATCCAGCTGGGCGACTTCCACGGGCGGCGCAACGTCGCCCTGGTGTTCTTCCCCCTCGCCTTCTCCGGCACCTGCACGGGCGAGTTCTGCGCGCTGCGCGAGAACCTCTCCCTCTTCGAGCACGCCGACGTGGAGCTGATCGGCATCTCTGTCGACTCCAAGCACACGCTGCGCGCCTGGGGCGAGAAGCAGGGCTACGACTTCACGCTCCTCTCCGACTTCTGGCCGCACGGCGACGTCGCCAAGCAGTACGGCGTGTTCACCGAGGCGAAGGGCTACGCGACCCGCGCGACCTTCCTCATCGACAAGGCCGGCGTCATCCGGGACACGTTCATGACCGCCCCGGGCGAGCCTCGCTCGATCGACGCCTACCGCGCCGCCATCGACGCGCTCGCCCCCGCGCACGTCTGACCCTCCGGAGGCGGACCGCCCCGGTCGTCAGCTGAGGATGTTGACGGCCCGGGAGATCACGAGGGCCAGCAGGACGAATCCGGTGAACGCCTCGGCGATCATCAGGAGCTTCATCCGGCTCGACAGCGGCATCGTGTCGGTCGGGCTGAACGCCATGGTGTTCGTCGTCGACACCGAGAGGTAGTCGACGAAGCCGGGCCGCCAGTCGGCGCGCTCGGAGGAGGTCGCGGCGACCTCGGGCGCGGTGTCGCGGTAGGTGTCCTGCGGGAAGGCGAAGTCGGCCGCCGGCAGCTCGGTGCGGGTAAGCGTTCCGCGGGCGACCGGACCGCCGCGGTCGAGCTCCCAGAACAGCAGCGCGTACGCGACGACGTTGGTGACCCAGACCTGGAGCGCGGTGAGCAGCAGCGGAGGGCCGTCGGCCGTCCCGTCGACGAGGTCGATCACCACGGCGACCACGTTCACCTGGTTCGCCACGGCGAGCACGACCGCCAGGGCGATGGAGACCCCGCGCGACCAGCGCGTCTCGCTGTCGAGCCGGTGCGGGTTGACGACGAACAGCGGCACGAGCAGCGCGAGCGTGATGCCGGCGGCGACGAGGCGGACCACCGAGGTGTCGGCGCTGTGGCCGGCCACGTTCAGGGCGACGGCCACGAGGATCGCGGCGGAGGCGGGCCAGCGGCTCTCGGCGCGCCGCCTCGCCCGGGAGTCGCTGTCGGCGGTCATGTGCCGAGGCTAGTGCCCGCAGGGGGCCGCTCCGCCTGCCGTAGGATCGAGTCGATCGTCCGCGGGTGCTCCCGCGACGGGGGCCTTTAGCTCAGTTGGTAGAGCGCCACGTTTACACCGTGGATGTCATCGGTTCGAGCCCGGTAGGGCCCACCACATCCGACGATCGGACACTGCGCGTCAGCGGGACTGGCGGCGCTTGTAGGGCTTCGGCTGGCCCTTGACGATCGGGGCGCGCCCGGTCCCCTTGGAGGCCTTGGCCTTGCCTCCCGACTTCGGGGCCGCCTCCGGCTCGTCGCCGAGCGCGGCGAGCTCCTCGCGGGCCGAGGCGAGGCGCTGCCGCCCGGCCGCGGTGAGGGTCGTGGCGGCGGCACCGGGCTCGAAGAGCGGCTTGCCGAGGTCGAGCTCGACGGCGGCGACGGAGGAGTCGAGCTTCTGCCGCGAGATGCCGAGGCGCTCGGCGGCGCGCACGAAGTGCAGCTCCTCGGCGACCGCCACGAAGTGGCGCAGCTGGCTGATCTTCATCCCGAACCCTTCACGGCCGCTCCCTGCGGCACGACCACGGTACGCGGTCCGGGAGGGGGCGCCGACCGCCGGGAGCGCCGTCGGGAGCAGCGGCGACCCGTCGATCCGCGCCAGAGGCCCCGGCGGACATTGCCGGACGGAGGCGGGAGGCCTACGGTCGCGCCCGTGGGCGGTCCCGAAGCCGGCCACGGAGAGAGGCCGACGTGGGCGCGCTCATCTACAGCTCGATCGCGTCGCTCGACGGCTACGTGAACGACGCGGACGGCGGATTCGCCTGGGCGGAGCCGCGACCCGCCGTGCACCGCTTCATCACGGAGCGCGAGGGGCGGGTGCGCACGTACCTGTACGGGCGGCGCATGTACGAGGTCATGCGCGCGTGGGAGCAGACCTGGGCACTGGCGGAGGAGTTCGCGTTCATCCGCGAGTTCCAGGAGATGTGGCGGGCGGCCGACAAGGTCGTGTACTCGACGACGCTGGAGTCGGCCGAGACCCGCCGCACCCGCGTCGAGGGCGGGTTCGACCCGGTCGTCGTCGCCGCGCAGGTCAGCGCCGCCGACCACGACGTCTCGATCGGCGGGCCGACCCTCGCCCGGCACGCGCTGCTGGCCGGGATCGTCGACGAGGTGCAGGTCTACACGGTGCCGGTGGCGGTGGGCGGCGGGACCCACTTCCTCCCGTGCGGGTTCCACGCGCGCCTCGACCTGCGCGAGGAGCACCGCTTCGCCGACGGCACGGTCTTCACGCGCTACAGCGTGCGGCGCTGAGACCGGCTATTGGGCGCCGACCAGCGCGGCGATCCGCGAGGCGAGACGGGCGCCCTGAGCACGTCCGGCGCGGGCGGAGGCGGCGCGGACGGCCGGGTCGAGCGAGTTCGGGCCGAAGGCGCGCACCGACTCCTCGTCGGCGTAGAGCACCTCGACCCGCGAGTCCGCGAGGGCGTCGAGCTCGCCGGTCGGGATCAGGCCCGCGCCGGGCGTGCCGACTCCCGGCAGCGGAGTGACGATCAGGACCCAGTCGGCTCCCGCGGCGAGGTCGGCGTTGCTGCCGGAGCGCACGCCGCCGTCCATGTAGCGGACGCCGTCGATGCTGACGGGAGGCCAGACCCCGGGGACGGCGCAGCTGGCGGAGATCGCGTCGACGAGGCCGACACCGCTCTCGCGGTCGAACACGCGCAGCTCACCGGTGGCCGTGTCGACCGCGGTGATGAGCAGACGCTGCTCGGGCCAGTCGGCGTCGCCCACGCGGGCCGAGATGACGGCCCGGCGCGTGTCCTCGGGGAGCGTCTCGGCCTCGAGCGCGAGGGTGCCGATGCGGCGCCGCGCGTCCTGGGGCGAGGTCGCGCCCTCGACGGCCGCGGCGAAGAGGGCCTGGAGGCGCTCACCGTCGACGTCCGCTCCGATCTCGGCGGACTCCTCCTGGAGCTGGGCCTCGTACGACTCGTCGAGGCCGGTGCCGGTGCTCAGCTGCGCGGCGACCGCGGAGCCCGCGGAGGTGCCGATGAAGGTCGTCGACGGATCGAGCAGGAGGCGGGCCGCCTCGGGGGAGGCGTCTGCGAGGCCGCGGAGGACGCCGAGCTCCCAGGCGATTCCGGCGAGGCCGCCGCCGGCGAGGACGAGTGCACCAGGCATGGGGGAGGTCCTTTCGATCAGGATCAGGAGGGGGCGGGCGCTGCGGAGCGCCGCAGCACCAACGCTGTCACATCGTCGTGCGCGTCGTCTGCGAGAGCATGCAGACGCTCGAAGAGAGCGGGGTCGTCGTTGCTCCGCACCAGCTCGGCGAGACGGTCGAGCGCGTCGAGGCGCCCGCCGAAGACGTCGAGCAGGCCGTCGCTGCAGGAGAAGAGCGCGTCGCCGGGGGCGAGCACGCGCTGCTCCTCCTCCCAGGAGACGTCGGCGGCGATGCCGAGCGGGACGCCGGTGGAGGCGAGCCGCTCCGTGGTGCCGTCGGCGCGCAGCAGGAGGGTGAGGCCGTGGCCGCTGTCCACGAACGCGACGGCGCCGCTCGCGAGGTCGACCCGGGCGATCAGCGCGGTCGCGAACATCCCGGTCGCGGTCAGGTCGGGCAGGAGCTGGCGGTTGACGGCCTCGACGGCTGCCGCGGGAGGGAGCTCCGGCCGCGCCTGGAACGCGGAGCGGATCGCGGAGGCGACGATCGCCGCCGAGACCCCCTTGCCCATCACGTCGACCAGCTCGAGGGAGAGGTCGTCCCCGCTGCGACGCCACGCCGTGTAGTCGCCGGCGACGTCGTGCAGCGGCGTGGTCAGCGAGTCGAGGCTCCACTCGCCGAGGTCGAGGCGCTGGGGCCGGAGCCGCTCCTGCGTCTCGCTCGCGCGTCCGGAGAAGGCGATCTCGCGCAGCTCCCGCTCGGCCCACCGGCCGAGGTCCTCGAGGATCTCGCGCTCCTCCTCCGAGAAGCCGCGCACCTCGCTGTCGATGATGCAGATCGTGCCGACGCGGAGGCCGTCCCCCACGACGAGCGGGCGGCCCGCGTAGAAGCGCACGTGAGGGGATCCGGTGACGACTCCGCGGTCGGCGAACCGCGGATCGGCGGTGGCGTCCTCGACGACGAGGATGTCGCCCTGCTGGACCGTGACGTCGCACATCGAGTCGGCGCGCAGCATCCTGCTCGCCCGCGCCGAGCGCTGGGGCGACTTCGTGAACTGCGTCGACTCCTCGAGGATGTTGATCTCGGCGAGGGGGACGCGCAGGAGCCGGCGGGCGATGCGTGTGATCCTGTCGAAGCGCTCCTGGGGGGTGCTCAGGCCGATCCCGAGCTCGGCGATCGCGGCGAGGCGGGCGCGCTCGGTCGGCTCGCTCACGTGCGGGTCCGGGCGAGTGCCCAGAGGTTCTGCCCGTCGACACGGCGGTAGGAGAACTCGGTGACGAGGGCGTGGATGAACGGGATCCCGCGGCCTGCCTCGTCCCACTCGTCCGGCATGTCGCGGGGGTCGGCGACCTCGGCGGGCGCCTCCTCGGCGGAGTCGTTGAGCGAGGCGCGCAGCTCGGTCGCGTCGACGCGGATCTCGACCAGGCAGATGATGTGCCGGTACGACCGGGCGTGCTGGACGATGTTCGAGGTCAGCTCGACCAGCGCGGTCTCGAACGACATCCGGTCGACCGGCGCGACGCCCGGCTCCTCGAGCCACAGCTCCTCGAGCGCCTCGTGGACGGCGGTGACGCCGTCCTCGGGCGGCGTGCGCACGACGAAGGAGCGCTCAGGCACGGTAGGCCTCCTCGACGGTCTCGGCGCTCCCGAGCAGGCGGTCGAGGTTGGACAGGCCGAGCACCATGGCGGGCTGCTCGCCGGCGGCGGCCACGCGCAGCTCGCCGCCCGCCTTCCGCGCCTCCTTGAGTCCGGCGACGAGGACGCCGAGCCCGGACGAGTCGAGGAACTCGACGGCCGCCAGGTCGACGACCACGCGGACCTCTCCCGCCTCGAGCGCGCGCTGGAGGACCGCTTCGAGCTCCCACGCCGTGGACAGGTCGAGCCGGCCGACGGGGCGGATCACCACGATGTCGGGCTCGATCCGCTCGGTGCTGATCCTCGAGCTGGGCTCCATGGTGTCCTCCTGACGGGACGGCACGCGGTTCCGCAGGGCTCGGAGACGTGGTGAGGACGCGGTCGGGCGCGCGACCGAGGGGCTCCGGATCCGATGCGGGGGTGAATCGGGGAGTTCGTCCGCCTCCGACCGTACAAGGGAACGGGGCGCCCCGTGGGAGGCGTGACCGCATCCGCGCTGCGACAGGCGGTGCGCGGCCCGGGGAGGAGGCTCCGCTCAGCCCCTCGCGGCGGCGAGAGCGTCGGCGGCGAGCCGCACGGAGGCGTCCCGGCCGGTCAGCCAGAGCGGCACGGAGCGGGCGCGGAGCCCCGCCGAATCGAGCGCCGGGACCGCGTCCGCGTCCTCCTCGCCGACGAGCCAGGCGTCGAGGAGGCCGCCCCCGCTCCGGGCTCCGTAGTGCCGGCCGACGGCCTCGGCGGAGGTCTCGACGCCGATCGCTCTGAGGCAGGCGTCGGCCATGCCGCGCACCACCGCGCCTCCGATGACGGGGGAGACGCCCACGACGGGTGCGGAGGTCCGGCGGAGGGCGTCCGCGATCCCGGGCACTCCGAGGATCGTGCCGATCGAGACGACGGGATTGGAGGGGGCGACGAGCACCGCGTCGGTGTCGGCGATCGCCTCCAGCACGCCCGGGGCGGGGCGGGCGCTCTCCACCCCCTGCTGGACGAAGCGGCGCGCGGGCGCTGACGCCCGAAGCCGCACCCACCACTCCTCGAAGTGGAGGAGCCGCACGCCCTCGCCGGGAAGGTCGACCTCGACGTGGGTCTCGACGTCCTGGTCCGACATCGGCAGCAGGCGGACCCCCAGCGGCCAGCGGGCGGTGATCCGGGCGGTCGCCTCCGAGAGGGTGAGGCCGTCGCGCAGCATCGAGCTGCGGGCGATGTGGGTGCCGAGGTCGAGGTCGCCCAGGGTGAACCACGGCCAGCCGACGCCGAAGGCGGTGAGCTCGGCCGAGACCCGCTCGCTCTCGCCGGCCCGCCCCCAGCCGCGCTCCGTGTCGTTCACTCCGCCGAGCGCGTAGGTGATCGAGTCGAGGTCGGGGCAGACCTTGAGGCCGGTGAGCCACATGTCGTCGCCGGTGTTGACGACGACGGTGATCTCGCTCGCCTCGCCGCCGGCGGCCTCGAGATCGCGGAGGTGCTCGCGGACCGCCGAGGTGAAGCGGGCGCCGCCGACGCCTCCGGCCAGGATCGTGATGCGCATCCGCCCACGCTAGCGGCACCGACGGATTCCTCCCCCGGCGAGCCTTAATGCTGCGGATCCGCGCCGGAAACACCGGGGAAACGTCGAACCCCGACGATGAAGCCCTGTCCCCGGAGCCGGACGGTCCGTCATTGCCTTCGGGCCCGGCGGGGACCACAGTGGGTCCACGTCCCCGGCTCCGCACCGCCCGGCGGAGCACACCGGAGCCGGACAGGGACGCCCGAGCATGGAGGTACCGATGACCATCGTCCGCGCAGCGATCACCCAGACGACCTGGACCGGCGACAAGGAGTCGATGCTCGACAAGCACGAGCGGATGGCCCGGGACGCCGCAGCCGACGGCGCGCAGATCGTCTGCTTCCAGGAGCTGTTCTACGGCCCGTACTTCGGCATCACGCAGGACAAGAAGTACTACCGCTACGCCGAGCCCGCCGACGGGCCGATCGTGCAGCGCTTCGCGGCCCTCGCGAAGGAGCTGGGCGTGGTGATGATCCTCCCGATCTACGAGGAGGAGCAGACCGGCGTCTACTACAACACCGCGGTCGTGGTCGACGCCGACGGGACGATCCTCGGCAAGTACCGCAAGCACCACATCCCGCACCTGGACCGCTTCTGGGAGAAGTTCTACTTCCGGCCCGGGAACCTCGGCTACCCGGTCTTCGACACCGCCGTCGGCAAGGTCGGCGTCCACATCTGCTACGACCGCCACTTCCCGGAGGGCTGGCGGGAGCTGGGCCTGAACGGCGCCCACCTCGTCTTCAACCCCAACGCCACCAAGCCTGGCCTGTCGAACCGCCTCTGGGAGGTCGAGGGCCCGGCGGCCGCGGTGGCGAACGGCTACTTCGTGCTGCAGCCCAACCGCGTCGGCCGGGAGGACAACGAGTACGGCGACCTCGCGGTCGACTTCTACGGCACCAGCCAGATCATCGATCCGCGGGGGGAGTTCGTCGGGGAGCGGGGCTCGGGCGAGGCCGAGGAGATCCTGATCCGCGACCTCGAGATGGACATGGTGCAGGAGATGCGCGACGACTGGCAGTTCTACCGGGACCGCCGGCCGGAGTCGTACACCAGCATCCCGAAGCCGTGACCGCAGACCGAGACGGGGAAGACCGATGAAGACCCTCATCACCGGCGGGACGGTCGTCAACGCGACCGGCACCGGAGCCGCAGACGTCCTGATCGACGGCGAGACCATCGCCGCCGTCCTCGCCCCCGGCTCCACGCTGCTGGGCTTCGACCTGACTGCCCACGTCGACCGGGTGATCGACGCGAGCGGCAAGTACGTCATCCCGGGCGGGATCGACGCGCACACGCACATGGAGATGCCGTTCGGCGGCACCTCCGCCTCGGACACCTTCGAGACCGGCACGCGCGCCGCGGCCTGGGGCGGCACGACGTCGATCGTGGACTTCGTGGTGCAGTACCCGGGCGAGAGCGTCGTCGACCGGTTCCAGGCGTGGCAGGAGAAGGCGGCCGGCAACTGCGCGATCGACTACGGCTTCCACCAGATCCTCTCGGACGTGCAGGACTCCTCGCTCGTCGCGATGGACGAGCTGATGCGCGAGGGGGTGACCAGCTTCAAGCTGTTCATGGCCTACAAGGGCGTGTTCCTCTCGGACGACGGGCAGATCCTCCGGGCGTTCCAGAAGGGCGCGGAGAACGGCGCGATGATGATGATGCACGCCGAGAACGGCGCCCTCATCGACGAGCTGGTGAAGCAGACCCTCGCCGCCGGGAACACCGCGCCGTACTTCCACGGCACCTCTCGACCCTGGCAGGCGGAGGAGGAGGCGACGCACCGCGCGATCATGATCGCCGACCTCACCGGCGCGCCGCTGTACGTGGTGCACGTCTCCGCGAAGCAGGCGGTGGAGCAGATCGCGCAGGCCCGCGACCGTGGCATGAACGTCTTCGGGGAGACCTGCCCGCAGTACCTCTACCTCTCGCTCGAGGAGCAGCTCGGCGCGCCGGGCTTCGAGGGCGCGAAGTGGGTGTGCTCCACGCCGCTGCGCTCGAAGGCGGAGGGGCATCAGCACCACATGTGGCAGTCGCTGCGCACCAACGACATCCAGATGGTCTCGACCGACCACTGCCCCTTCTGCATGAAGGGCCAGAAGGACATGGGGATCGGCGACTTCTCGAAGATCCCCAACGGCATCGGTTCGGTGGAGCACCGGATCGACCTGATGTACCAGGGCGTGGTGTCGGGGCAGATCTCCCTGCCGCGCTGGGTCGAGCTCACCTCGACCACCCCGGCGCGGATGTTCGGGATGTACGGGAGGAAGGGCGTCATCCAGCCCGGGGCCGACGGCGACGTCGTCGTCTACGACCCGAGCGGGCACACCTCGATCGGGATCGGCGAGGGCCGAAGCCACCACATGAACATGGACTACTCGGCCTGGGAGGGCTTCGAGATCGACGGCCACGTCGACACGGTGATCTCCCGCGGCAGGGTCGTCGTCGACGACGGCTCCTACGTCGGCACGAAGGGCGACGGGGCGTACATCCCGCGCGGTCTGAGCCAGTACCTGATCTGAGCCGGCACCCGATCCGAGCCAGCACCTGATCGAGCAGAAGGAACCCCATGGACTTCGGAGTCGTCCTCCAGACCAACCCGCCCGCCTCGCGCACCGTCGCGCTCGCCGTCCTCGCGGAGACGCACGGCTTCGACTACGCGTGGACCTTCGACTCGCACCTGCTCTGGCAGGAGCCCTACGTGATCTACTCGCAGATCCTCGAGAGGACGCACCGGATCACGGTCGGCCCGATGGTCACCAACCCCGCCACGCGCGACTGGACGGTCATCGCCTCGCTGCACGCGACGCTCAACGAGATGTACGGGAACCGCACGGTGTGCGGGATCGGACGCGGCGACTCGGCGGTGAGGGTGACCGGAGGAGCTCCGACGACGCTCAAGACGCTGCGGGAGTCGATCCACGTCATCCGCGAGCTCGCCAACAGCCGTCCGGTCGAGTACAACGGCCAGACGCTGCAGTTCCCGTGGAGCCGGGGCTCGTCCCTGGAGATGTGGGTGGCCGCCTACGGCCCGCTCGCCCTGAAGCTCGCGGGCGAGGTCGGCGACGGCTTCATCCTGCAGCTGGCCGACGTGGACATCGCGCGCTGGATGATCGGCGCCGTCAAGGAGGCGGCGGCGAACGCCGGCCGGGATCCCGAGTCGCTGCAGTTCTGCGTCGCGGCGCCGATGTACATCGGCACCGACCGGGAGCACATGCGCGACCAGTGCCGCTGGTTCGGCGGGATGGTCGGCAACCACGTGGCCGACATCGTGGGCCGCTACGGCGCCTCCGGAGCGGTGCCGCAGGCGCTGACGGACTACATCGCCGGGCGCGAGGGCTACGACTACAACGAGCACGGCCGCGCGGGCAACAGCCACACCGCCTTCGTGCCGGACGAGATCGTCGAGCGCTTCTGCGTGCTGGGCACGGCGGACGAGCACATCGAGAAGCTCCGGGCGCTCGCCGACATCGGCGTGACGCAGTTCGCGGGATACCTCCAGCACGACAACAAGGAGGAGACGCTGCGCGTGTACGGCGAGCGGGTCATCCCGGAGCTGCGCGAGCACATCGTGGCCCGCGCATGAGACCGGCCCTCGCGCGCGGGCTCGTGCTCGGCGCCGGCGGGCTCCTCCTGCTCGCGCTCGTGTGGGAGGGCTGGAAGGCGCTCGGGCCCGAGGCCGGGGTGGTCGTCGGAGGAGTCACGGTGCTCCCGCGCACGAGCGCCATCGCGATGCCCCACCTCTGGGAGATCGCGGCCCGGCTCGGCGAGCCGGTCACCGGAGCGCGGAACGCCCCGGCGCTCTGGTCGGCCGTCCTGGGGGCGAGTGCCTTCTCGCTCGGGATCGCCGCGGTCGGCTGGGTCGTCGGCACCGTCGTCGGACTGCTCCTGGCTCTCCTGATGCAGCGGTTCCGCACGGCGGAGTCGGCGGTGCTGCCCTGGATCGTGCTGAGCCAGACGGTGCCCCTGATCGCGATCGCCCCACTGGTGCGGCGCTGGGGGTCGCAGCTCGAGCTCGGACCGGTGACCTGGGAGAACTGGATGTCGGTGGCCCTGATCGCCTCCTACCTCGCGTTCTTCCCCGTCTCGATCGGGGCGCTCCGCGGGCTCGGCTCGCCGACGGCCCACCAGGTCGAGCTGATGCACGTCTACGGCGTCGGCTGGTGGAAGACGCTGGTGCGCCTGAGGCTGCCGGCGAGCGTGCCCTACCTGCTGCCGGCCCTCCGGCTCGGAGCGGTCAGCGCCGTCGTCGGCACGATCGTCGCCGAGGTCTCGATCGGCCTGCGCGGCGGGATCGGCCGCATGATCATCGAGTTCGCCTCCGCTGCCGGAGGCGACCCCGCCAAGCCCTGGGCGCCGATCCTCGGGGCGGTACTGGTGGGCCTCGCGGCCGCCGGCTCCGTCGCTCTGCTCGGCACCCTCCTCCGTCCGTACAGCCGAGGGGAGCAGCCCGCATGAGCCCTGCAGGATCCGCGGTCGTCGTCGACTCCGTCACGAGGACCTTCACCACCGCCCGCGCCGCGAGCGTCACGGCGCTCCAGGACGTCTCGCTCGAGGTGGCCGCGGGGGAGTTCGTCTCGCTGATCGGCCCGTCCGGCTGCGGCAAGTCGACGCTGCTGCGGCTGATCGCCGACCTCGACGAGCCGGACTCCGGCTCGATCGCCGTGTTCGGCAAGACGGCCCGGCAGGCGAGGCTCGACCAGGACTACGGGATCGCGTTCCAGCAGGCGGGCCTCCTGCCGTGGCGCACGATCCGGGCGAACATCGCCCTGCCGCTGGAGCTGCACGGCGTCGCCGCGACCGCCCGGCGCTCGCGCGTCGACGAGCTGCTGGCGCTGGTCGGGCTCGGCGACTTCGCCGACTCCTACCCGGACCAGCTCTCCGGCGGGATGCAGCAGCGCGTCGCCATCGCGCGGGCGCTCGCCGAGAGCCCGCGTCTGCTCCTCATGGACGAGCCGTTCGGGGCGCTCGACGAGATGACCCGCGAGCGGATGCAGACGGAGCTGCTGCGGATCCGGCGCGAGACCGGCGCCGCCGTCGTCTTCGTCACCCACTCGATCCCGGAGGCGGTGTTCCTCTCGGACCGCGTCGTGGTGATGTCGCCGCGGCCGGGCAGGATCCGCGACGTCCTCCCGGTCGGACTCCCCGGAGCATCCGAGCGCGACGCGGCGGTCAGGGAGGACACGGCGTTCTTCCGCGACGTGAGCGCCGTGCGCGAGCTGCTGCACGGGGATCCCGCCGCCGTGCCGCGCGGAGTGGAGAACCGGTGAGCACGACGGCGCTGGCGCGCAGCGTGCTCGCGCCGCTCGTGCTCGGGATCGCCGCGGTCCTGCTCTGGCAGGCCGGGGTCACCGCTCTGGCGATCCAGCCGTTCGTGCTCCCGTCGCCGCTGGCGATCGGACAGGAGTTCGCCGCGAACCTCGGCTCCGTCGCCGAGGGCAGCGCGGTGACCGGCCGCAACGCGCTGGTCGGCCTGCTGGTCGGCGCGGTGCTGGCGGTCGTGGTCGCCGGGCTCTCGGCGCTCGCGCGGGTCTTCGACGGACTGGTCGCGCCGATCGTGGCCGCGGCCGCCGTCGTGCCGATCGTCGCCCTCGCTCCGGTGCTCTACACGATGTTCGGAGCGAACGCCGAGACCGCGAGGCAGCTCGTCGCGGCGCTCGCCGTGTTCGTGCCGGTGTACGTGACGACGCTGCGCGGGCTGCGGCAGGCCGCTCCGGTGCACCGCGACCTGCTGAAGGCCTACGCGGCGACCCCCTGGCAGACCGCCCGCACGATCACGCTGCCGGGAGCAGTGCCCTACGTCTTCACGGGGCTCCGCATCGCCTCCTCGCTCGCGGTGATCTCGGCGCTGGTCGCCGAGTACTTCGGCGGACCCGTGGGCGGGCTCGGCAAGTCGATCACGACGGCGGCCTCGGGCAGCGACTACGCGCTCGCCTACGCCTACGTCCTGGGCGCTGTGCTCGTCGGCCTCGCGTTCTACTGCGTGACGGCCGCGCTCGAGGCGTTCGCGCTGCGCCGCAGCCGGCTGCGCTGAGCGCGGCGCCGCGCGTCCCCGCACCCTCCTCGATCCTCCCGATTCCCGATTCCCGATTCCCGACTCCACCCGACGCACCATCCGCACCGCCCGCATCATCAGCGCCACCTGCACCACAGCACCACCTGCACCGCCGCACCACGGGGCGCGCCGCACCGGCGACCCCGCAGACCGCACCAGGAGGACCCGTGACCAGACGCACCCGCATCACCCTGACGACGACCGCCGCCTTCGCGGCCGTGGGCCTCGCGCTCACCGGCTGCAGCGCCTCCGGCGGCTCCGACCCGGGGTCGGACTCCGGCTCCGGCGGCCTCACGCCGGTCACCCTGCAGCTGCAGTGGGTGGCCCAGGCGCAGTTCGCCGGGTACTACGCCGCGCTCGACCAGGGCTACTACGAGGACGAGGGCCTCGACGTGACGATCGCCGAGGGAGGCGGCGACATCGTCCCCCAGGACGTGCTCGCCTCGGGCGACGCGGACTACGCGATCTCCTGGGTGCCCAAGGTCCTCGGCTCGATCGAGCAGGGGGCCGGGATCACCGACGTCGCGCAGATCTTCGAGCGCAGCGCCACCACGCAGATCTCCTTCAAGGACAAGGGGATCACCTCGCCCGCCGACCTCGCCGGGAAGAGCGTGGGCAGCTGGGGCTACGGCAACGAGTGGGAGCTGTTCGCCGGCATGCAGAAGGACGGCGTCTCCCTCGACGACATCTCGCTGGTGCAGCAGCAGTTCGACATGAACGGCTTCCTCGCGGGCGACATCGACGCGGCCCAGGCGATGACCTACAACGAGTACGCCCAGGTCCTCGAGACCGTGAACCCCGCCACAGGCGAGCTGTACCGGCCGGACGACCTGAACGTCATCAGCTGGAACGACATCGGGACCGCGATGCTCCAGGACGCGATCTGGGCGGACGCGGGCAGGCTCGCCGACGACGACGCGTACGCCGAGCAGACGGTCGCCTTCATCAAGGCCTCGATCAAGGGCTGGATCTTCGCGAAGGACGACCCGCAGGCGGCGGCCGACATCGTCACCGCGGCCGGATCCACGCTCGGCACCAGCCACCAGCTCTGGATGACCAACGAGGTCAACAAGCTGATCTGGCCCTCGACGAGCGGCGTCGGGATGATCGACGAGGCCGCGTGGCAGCAGACGGTCGACATCGCGAAGGAGACGGAGAACGAGACGGGCGCGACGATCATCAGCGCGGACCCGCCCGCCACCGCCTACTCGAACGAGTACGTCGAGAAGGCGCTCGCGGAGCTCGCCGACGAGGGAGTGGACACGAGCGGTGCCGACTACGCGCCGATCGACGTGACGCTGGAGGCCGGCGGCGCCTGAGCCCGGACTCCGCCCCTCCCGGCCCCTCCCGCCCCGGAGGGGCCCGGGAGGGGTAGGCTGGACCCTCGTGACTACTTTCAAGAAGACGCCGTTCACCGTGAACGTGCGCGACCTCGTGAGGCGGCCGGGCGAGATGCGCGAGCACCGCCTCGAGCTCGAGGCGCCGGAGCAGTTCGGCGAGGGGATCGTCGCGGTCCGCAAGGGATCGGCCGTCGATCTCGACGTCCGGCTCGAGTCCGTGCACGAGGGGATCCTGGCCAGTGTCGAGGTGTCGGCGAGGGCCGACGGCGAGTGCAGCCGGTGCCTGACCGACATCTCCCTGCCTGTCGATGTCGAGTTCCAGGAACTTTTCGCGTACTCTTCTGACGAAGCTTTCGACTATGAGGTTCACGACGACCACGTGGATCTTGAACCTCTGGTCAGGGATGCGGTGGTTCTGTCGCTGCCGTTCCAGCCGGTCTGCCGGCCGGACTGTCCGGGCCTCGACCCCGTCACGGGGGAGCGGCTGGCCGATTCCTCCACGCCCGAACCCGAGGCGCCGCGCGACTCCCGGTGGGCCGCGCTCGCAGGGTTGAGCGAGGGGGACGGCGGGGCCGCAGCGCCCGGAGCTTCCACCGACAGAGCTTCCGCAGACAGCGGTGAGGGCGCGACCGCCCGCACCGAATCCGACTAGAGGTAGAGAAGAGAGAATCATGGCTGTTCCCAAGAGGAAGAAGTCCCGCGCGAACACCCACGCCCGTCGTTCGCAGTGGAAGGCCGAGGTCCCCACCCTCGTCAAGACCATCGAGAACGGCAAGGTCGTCTACAGCCTTCCCCACCGCGCCAAGGTCGTCGAGGACTCCGCGGGCACCGCGCTGTTCCTCGAGTACAAGGGCCGCAAGGTCGCCGACGTCTGATCCCGCTCCTGGTCCGCACGGCGCGGGGCGCACCGCCTCTCGACGAACGGACCGCGGTCCATGGTGAACCAGACCTCCGCACGACCCTCCAGCGACGACCGGTCGCGTCTGGAGGCCACGCTCGGCGTGAGCCTCGACGGTGAGCTCTTCGAGCTCGCCCTGACGCACCGGTCGTTCGCTTTCGAGCACGGCGGCATCCCGCACAACGAGCGCCTCGAGTTCCTCGGCGACTCGATCCTCGGGCAGGCCGTGACCGTCATGCTCTACACCGAGTACCCCGCCCTCAGCGAGGGCGACCTGGCCAAGCGCCGGGCGAGCCTCGTCTCGACCGTCGCGCTCGCCGAGATCGCTCGCGGCATCGGCCTGGGCGAGTTCCTCCGCCTCGGACGCGGCGAGGAGCTGACCGGCGGCCGCGACAAGGCGTCGATCCTCGCCGACACCGTCGAGGCCATCATCGGCGCCGTCTACCTGGGCACCGGTCCCGACGCGGCCCGCGACCTGGTGCTGCGCCTGATCGCCCCTCTGCGGGCCGATCCGCTCCGCTTCGGCGTCTCGATGGATCCGAAGACGAGCCTGCAGGAGGCGGCCGCCGAGCGCGGTGCGCCGGCCCCGCGCTACGAGATCGCCGCCACCGGCCCCGACCACAATAAGGTGTTCGTCGCCACCGTGATCGTCGGCGGACTCGTCACGGCCCGCGGCGAGGGGACGAGCAAGAAGGCGGCCGAGATGGCCGCCGCGCTCGACGCGTGGACGCGTCTGGCGGCCCCCGGCGCACCCGCCGCTCCCGCGGTCTCGGACTGACCGTGCCCGAGCTGCCCGAGGTCGAGGTGGTGCGGGCGGGTCTCGCTCCCGCGGTCACCGGCTCGCTGGTGACCGGCGTCGAGATCGTCGACGAGCGCTCGCTGAAGCGGCACGTGCATCCGCACGGGACCTTCGAGCGCCTGCTCGTCGGGCGCACGCTGGAAGCGGCGGTGCGGCGAGGCAAGTTCCTCTGGCTGCCCGTCGGCCGCGACGAGGCCCTGCTGGTGCACCTCGGCATGAGCGGTCAGGTGCTGCTGCGCACGGCGGATGCGGCGCTGCCGCGGCTGGCGCGCATCCGGATCGGGATCGAGCACCCCGAGCACGGCGAGCTCGCCCTGCACTTCGTCGACCAGCGGATCTTCGGCTCGATGGCGGTCGACGCTCTGGTGCCGACCCCGGACGGAGCGCCGGGCGGCTACGCGGGCGAGGAGGCCCGCGGAGGCGGCTGGCTGCGCGCCGTGCCCTCGCAGGTCGCGCACATCGCCCGCGATCCGCTCGACCCCTCCTTCGACCTGGGCTCGGTCGTCGCGTCGCTGGCGAGGAGGAGCAGCGGGATCAAGCGGGCGCTGCTCGACCAGACGCTCGTGAGCGGCATCGGGAACATCTACGCGGACGAGTCGCTGTGGGCGGCGGAGCTGCACCCGGAGCGGCCGAGCTCGTCGCTCGGCGAGGCGCGCATCCGCCGCCTCTTCGCCGAGGTGCGCTCGGTGCTCGAACGGGCGCTGGCCGAGGGCGGCACCAGCTTCGATGCGCAGTACGTGAACGTGAACGGCGCCTCCGGCTACTTCTCGCACAGCCTGCACGCCTACGGGCAGACGGGGAAGCCGTGCGCCCGGTGCGGCGCGGTGATCGTGCGGGTGCCGTTCATGAACCGCTCCTCGCACCTCTGCCCGCACTGCCAGCAGCTGCCGCGCTGACGCGCCGGGAGGCGCCGCCTCAGGCGGCGGCGTCGGCGGGTGCCGGAGCGTACCGGGAGTGGACGACGAGCTCGCCCAGCAGCGTCGCGACGAGCGTGATGACGGCGGCGATCGCCAGGCCGAGCCAGAGTCCGACCAGCAGGGCGAGCGCGCCGACTCCGGCACCCGCGGCGATCAGCACGATCGCGGCCGCGCGGCGGAACCACGGCTGACCGGAGCCTCCCGCCAAGCGGGAGTCCGCAGCGAGGCCCGTGATCGTCGAGGTGACGACGACCGTCGTGACGTCCTTGACGGCGAGGTGGCGGGCGGTCGCGGCCTGGAGGCCCATCGCCCCGCCCAGCACGCCGGTGACGGTGAAGGCGAGCGGCTCGGGGTGCTCGGGCACGACCGCGAGCACGATCGCCAGGACGCCGAGCAGGATGCCGACCACCGCGAAGAGCCAGGTCGAGCGCGAGGTCCAGCCCTTCTTCACCGGGCGGAGCACCCGGCCGCCGATCACGGCGCCGATCATGAAGGCGCCCAGCGCGATCAGGGGCCCGACCACGGGCAGGTCGGCCGCGCCGGAGAGGGCCATGCCGAGGATGACGACGTTGCCGGTCATGTTGCCGGCGAAGACGCGGTCGAGCCCGAGGTACCCGACGGCGTCGATGATGCCGGTCGAGAAGGTGAGGGCGAGCATCAGGCCGAGGGTCGCGCCCTCGGAGCGGGTGCGCAGGCGTCGGAGCACAGGAGTCCTGTCGTCGGGGGCGGGTCTGGAGAATCGTGGCACACGCGTGCACATGCTCGAAACACGGCGCGGTTAGGGTCGGACGGCGCGGACGGGCCGCGCGGGAGGCGGACGCGCATGCGGTGGACGGAGTGGGCGGTGCAGCCCGGTGAGGGAGTGCCGCCGGGGGTGGACTACCTGCCGGCCGAGCCGGGTTCGGTGCTGTGGGGACGCCTGCCGTGCGCGGCGGACGCCCCCGTGCTCACCGTCGACTCGGGGGCCGAGGTCGTCATCGACACGCTCAGCCACGAGGGCGTGCTGGAGGACCAGGGCCGCGATCCGGTCGCCTTCTTCGGCCGCCACGGAGTCGCTCCGGAGGGGGTGCTGCGCGACGCGGTCGCGCTCGCCGCGGACGGGCCGTTCCGCGACGGCGAGACGGACGGGCCGCACATGGTCACGGGGCCGATCGCCGTCCGGGGAGCGCTGCCGGGGGACCTGCTCCGGATGACCCTCCTCGAGGCCGAGCCGCGCGTGCCGTACGGAGTCGTCTCGAACCGGCACGGCCGCGGGGCGCTGCCGGGCGAGTACCCGCTGCAGGAGGGGCCGTTCAGCGTCTTCGCGCGCGTCGACGAGGACGCGCAGGGCGGTCTCCGCGGCGTGATCCCGCTGGTGCCGGGAGGAGAGCGGGCCGCCCGGTTCCCGCTCCGGCCGTTCCTCGGGATCATGGGCGTCGCCGTCGCAGGGGAGGAGCGCCCGCACTCCGTGCCGCCCGGTGCGCACGGGGGCAACATCGACATCGCACTGCTGACCGCCGGAACCAGCCTCTACCTTCCCGTGCAGGTCCCGGGCGCGCTCGCGTACGTCGGCGATCCCCACTTCGCGCAGGGCGACGGCGAGGTGGCGCTGACGGCGATGGAGGCGAGCCTGCGCGTCCGGGTGCGCCTGGAGGTCGTCCCGCGTGCCGAGGCGATCGCGGCGTTCGGGGAGCTGCTCGGGCCGATGGGGGAGACCGGCGAGTTCCTCGTGCCCACCGGGATGGACGAGGACCTGGACGTCGCCGTGCAGAAGTGCGTCCGCGCGGCCATCGCGCTGCTGGCGGCCCGCTACGGGATGGACCCGGCTCACGCCTACGCCTACCTCAGCGCTGCGACCGACTTCGACATCTCGCAGGTCGTCGACCTGGTGAAGGGCGTGCACGCCCGCGTCCGGACGGCCGACTTCGATGACTGACCCGCGGGTGACGACGCTCGAGGGCGACCTGCCGGACGGGCTGGTGGATGCGGTCCTGGCGTACGAGGCGGCGCTCGGGGCTGACGACGTCGCGGCGCTCGCCGACGCGTTCGTGGACGCGCCGACGACGCTCCGGGGCGACGCCTCCGGACTGCTCGTCGGCCACGCGGTCATCACCGGCTTCCGGGGTCGTCGCGGCGGTGCGCCGGTGCGGGAGCTGGTCGAGCTGCACGTGCGGGCGGTCGATGCGGGCACGGCGCTCGTGGTGAGCGTGAACGCTCCGGCCCGTGGCGGGCGCGGGCTCGTCACGCAGCTGTGGTCGCGCGAGGGCGGGACCTGGCGGGTGCGCGCCGCGCAGGTGCAGGCGCCCTCGCCCGCGCTGGACCCCCGCATCTGGCGGGCCGTCGGCGCGCCGCTCGTGCCGGCCGCCGGCTCCGGGACCCTCGACGGACTGGACGTCGCGGTCAAGGACCTCTTCGCGATCGAGGGCCAGCGGATCGGCGCGGGAGTGCCGGCCCGCCTCGCTTCCGCGCCGATCGAGGCGGCGACCGCTCCGGCCGTCGCGCAGCTGCTCGCAGCGGGAGCGTCGGTGCGCGGGATCGCTCAGACCGACGAGTTCGCGTACAGCATCGCCGGCCGGAACTCCGGCTACGGGACGCCGCCCAATCCGGCCGTGCCCGGAGCGATCCCGGGCGGATCGTCGAGCGGACCGGCGACCGCCGTGTCGCTCGGGCAGGCCGCCGTCGGGCTGGCGACCGACACGGCGGGATCGATCCGGGTACCCGCCTCGTACCAGGGCCTGTGGGGGCTGAGGACGACCCTCGGTGCGGTGCCCGTCGAGGGGCTGCTGCCGCTGGCGCCGAGCTTCGACACCGTCGGGTGGCTCACGCGGGACCTCGGCACGCTGAGGCGGGTGGCCGAGGTCTGCCTGCCGTCCGGCCCGCCGGTCCGGAGTCTCGCGGTGGCGCCGGCGCTGCTGGGCGGAGTGGACGCGGCCGTCCGGGCGGCGTTCCGATCGGCAGTCGGGAGGATGAGCGCCGACGAGGTCGAGCTGCCGCCCGTGGCGGAGATGCTCGAGGCGTTCCGGCTCGTGCAGGCGGCGGAGGCGTGGCGGTCGAGCGGCTCGTGGGTCGCGGCGCATCCGGGAGTGCTGGCGGCGGACGTCCAGGCGCGCTTCGATGCGGCCTCGCTCGTCGACGAGCAGACGGAGGCGGACGCGCGGGCGCGAGTCGCGGGGTTCCGGGAGGCGCTCGACCGTGCGCTCGAGGGGCGGGTGCTCCTCCTGCCGTCGACGTCGTCGGTGGCGCCGGCCCTCGATGCGTCGGCCGAGGCGATCGACGCGGCGCGGACGGCGACGCTCGGCCTGACCTGCGTCGCCGGGATCGGCGGGTATCCGGCGCTGTCGGTGCCGCGATTGAGTGTCGGCGGCGCTCCGGTGGGGCTCTGCCTGGTGGGACCGCGGGGGTCGGATCTCGCGCTGCTGGAGCTGGCCGGCACGCTCTGAGGGGGGCTACGCCCGGAGCTCGTTCTCTCCCTCGTCGCGAATCGGCTCCTTCCGCCGTCAGAACGGGGGCGGCGCACCGCTGAAGCTCGGCCTGCGCTGCGGCGGGGCTGGCGGCGCGGGCGGATCGGGTGGACGGGTGACCACGCGGCGGCCCGTGGGGGTGGTCCAGTCGGCCGATCCGTCGGGGTGGAGCGTGTAGGTCCAGCGGTCGCCGTGGCGGACGTGGTGGTGGACGTGGTGGTGGGCGACGCAGAGCGACGCCAGGTTGTCGAGGGCGGTGGCGCCTCCGTGACGCCACTCGAGCGTGTGGTCGGCCTCGGCGGTCGCCGCGGGTCGGGTGCAGCCGGGGAAGCGGCATGTCCGGTCGCGCAGCTGGAGGGCGAGGCGCATCCGCGGGGGAGGGAGGCGGTGCGTGCGTCCGACGGAGACCACGGCGCCCGTGCTCGGATGGGTGAGCACCGGGGTGACGGCCGAGTCGGCTCCGAGGAGCTCGCGCGCGACGCCGGCCGGGATGAGGCCGTAGCCGTCCAGTTCCGCGGGGGTCTCGTCCTGCCCGGCCGCGGTGCTCGCGGCGAGGGTCAGACGCACCTCGGCCCGGATGCCGCGAGCGGACGCGCGCGGACGCTCGTCGCCCGGCGGCGTGCCGGACACGTCGCCGTCGCAGAGCAGGTCGACCAGGGCGTCGGCCCGCAGCTGCGCGAGCGTGCGCTCCTCCGCTGCACCGCTCCCGTCGCCGTTCCCGTCGCGGAGGGTGCGGGCGATCCGGTCGAGCCGCGCGAGCGCACCGAAAGCGGCCGGAGCGGGGAGGGTCGCGCAGAGCGTGGCCATGCCGTCCTGCTCGGGCGAGACCCGGACCGACCGGTGCTCCCGAGCGCGGGCGTGCCGGTCGGCCAGAGGACTCTCGTGGAGTTCGTCCCGCAGCCGGGCGAGGCGTCGCCGCAGCTGGGTCGGCGTCATCGAGGCGGCCAGTCCCGCGGCGCGCTCGTCGAACTCCGGGAGGGAGGCCGGCGGCAGGGTGGCCGCGACTCCGCAGATGATCTGCCCCGCCTCCCAGCGCAACCGCGCCTCGGCCAGCGCGGCGCGCGTGCAGGGCAGGTGGTCGACCAGCAGGCGGGCGTGCTCGAGCTCGCGCGCGGCCACCCGCTCGGACACGACGAGTGCGACGGCGAGCTCGGCCCGGACGGAGCGCTCCACGAGGTCGCGGGACTCGGCGGGAGACCCGCCGCGGGCGAACGCCTCCGGGCGACGCAGAGCAGCCGTGTACGCCTCGTGCAGCGCCTCGGCGGAGGCGAGGTGGAGCGGAGCCGCGGAGCGGGCGAGCAGCGCCGCGCGGCCGCCGAGGGCGCGGACCTCCTCGAGTCCCTGCCGCATCCCATCCGCCATACTCGTATTGAACCAGCGACCACCGACACGCGGGCAGCAGATGCGCCCGATCGGGAGGACCCGCTTCCGGAAGACGTCTGTGGAGGAGCGTCTGTCGAGAATCTCGACCCCCGCCACACCGCGAAACACCGGCGAAACGTCCGTCGCATAGGCTCTGCGGGTGAAACGACTGTTTCTCTCCCGCTCGTGAAGAGGTGGCCCATGACCGCGCCCGCACCGTTCCTCCCCGTCGATCCGCCGCCGCGCCTGCTGATGGGGCCGGGCCCGATCAACGCGGATCCGCGCGTCCTGCGTGCGATGTCGGCGCAGCTGGTCGGGCAGTACGACCCGTTCATGACGGCGACGATGACGGAGACGCAGGAGCTGTACCGGCAGGTGTTCCGCACCCGCAACGAGAAGACGATGCTCGTCGACGGCACGAGCCGTGCGGGCATCGAGGCGGCGCTGGTCTCGATGCTGGAGCCGGGCGACCGCGTGCTCGTGCCGGTCTTCGGGCGGTTCGGGCACCTCCTCCGGGAGATCGCGGAGCGCTGCGGCGCGGAGGTGCACGTGATCGAGGCCGAGTGGGGGCAGGTCTTCCCCGTCTCGGCGATCGCCGAGGCCCTGGCCCGGGTGAAGCCGAAGATGCTGGCCGTCGTCCACGGCGACACGTCGACCACCATGGCGCAGCCGCTGGAGGAGCTCGGCGCCCTCTGCGAGAAGCACGGCGCCCTCTTCTACACCGACGTCACCGCCTCCCTCGCGGGCAACGCCTTCGCGACCGACGAGCTCGGGCTCGACGCGGTCACCGCGGGGCTCCAGAAGTGCCTGGGCGGCCCGTCCGGATCGGCTCCCGTCACCTTCTCGGAGAAGGCCGTCGCGGTGATCGAGTCGCGCAGGAGCATCGAGGCGGGGATCCGCGACGAGGGCGACACTGTCAGCGCCCGCCGCGTCCGCTCCAACTACTTCGACCTCGGGATGATCTTCGACTACTGGGGGCCGCGCCGCCTCAACCACCACACCGAGGCGACCACGATGCTCTACGGCGCGCGCGAGTGCGCCCGCATCGTCGTCGAGGAGGGCCTGGACGAGACGGTCGCCCGCCACGCGCTGCACGGGTCGGCGATGCTCGCCGGAGTCCGCGGCCTCGATCTCGAGGTGTTCGGCGACGTCGGGCACAAGATGACGAACGTCGTCGCGGTGCGCATCCCGCAGGGCGTGAACGGTGATGCGGTGCGCGGGGAGATGCTCGCCGACTTCGGCATCGAGATCGGCACGTCCTTCGGGCCGCTGCACGGAAAGGTCTGGCGCATCGGCACGATGGGCTACAACGCCCGGACGGACGCGGTGCTGACCACCCTGGCGGCGCTGGAGGCGGTGCTGCGCCGCGCGGGCGCCTCCGTGCCGGTGGGCGGCGGAGTCGCGGGGGCCTACGAGGTCTACGGGGCGGCACGCGCATGACCGGCACCACCACGGACCCCGCCACCACGACCGCGCCCCCCGCCGTCGCCTCCCTCATCTACATCCGCTCGCGCCGCGACAGCATCGGCGCGCACAACGTCAACGACGAGTGGCAGGACGCGGCGGCACGCCCCGCGCC
>NZ_PSUB01000016.1:0-77756 GCF_002931595.1 Rathayibacter sp. AY2B9 | reverse complement strand
GTCCCGTCCCGTCCCGTCCCAGGAGGACCGATGCCGTCCCGCCCCGCCCGCACCACCGGCATCGTCCTCGCCGCCCTCGGACTCGTCGCCGTCGTCCTCGCGATCGTGCTGCTCGTCCGGCCCGCCGGCGGGGGAGCGCCCGGCGCAGCCACGGCGTCCGGGGGCCCGTCCTCGGCGCCGTCCGGGACCGCTCCGGCGACGTCCGCCGCTCCCGGCTCCGCGGAGGCGGCCGACGGCGCCGCCGCCCCCGCGCCGACGGCCTCCGCCGCTCCGTCCGACACCGAGCCGGGCACCGCATCCGACGCTCTTCCCGTGATCGTCTCCTTCGCCTCCACCCCCGCCTCCGTCGACTGCGAGGGCGACCGCACCGCCTCCGTCCCGCTCGCTCTGTCGTGGGAGACGAGCGGAGGCGCCACCGCCCGCCTGGCCGTCGGCACCACCGACGCGAGCGCGGGCGAGCTCGTCGACCTCGTGGAGTCCGGCTACGCCGCCGTCACCGCCGACTGCCGCGACTCCGAGACCCTGATCACCCTCGCCGTCCTCGCTCCCGACGGCACCACCGCCCAGCGCACCCTCGTCGTCCCCGCCTCCTGAGCCGCTCCGACCGCGTGGAGGCGGTCACGGAGGCGTCGAGCGGCCCCGGCACGGCAGAATGGGACACGATGACCTCCACACCCCCTCCGCTCGGCCTGCTCCTCGACGTCGACGGGCCCATCGCGAGCCCCGTCACGCGCACGATCTCGATCCCCGAGATCGCCGACGACCTCGTCACCCTGGCCAACGCCGGCATCCCGATCGTGTTCAACACGGGCCGCTCCGACGCGTTCCTGCGCGAGCGGGTCCTGCCCGCGCTCCTCGAGCGCGGCGTCTCGGCCGAGGCCCGCATCGTCTGCGTCTGCGAGAAGGGCGCCGTCTGGTTCACCGTCGACTACCGCGGCACCTCGGAGCCGATCGTCGACGAGTCGCTCGCGATCCCCGAGCCGGTGGCCCGCGACCTCGAGCGGATGATCCGCTCCGACTACGACGACCTGGTCTTCTTCGACGAGACCAAGCGCGCCATGGTCTCGGCCGAGCAGCTGGTCGACCTGCCGAGCGAGGACTACCTCGAGCGCCAGCTCGTCTTCGACGCCGACGCCCTGCAGATCATGACCGCCGCGGGCCTCGGAGTCGAGCGCCGCGGCATCCGGTACCCGAACGAGGAGGGGACGGTCGACTTCCGCATCGACCCGACCGTCATCTCGACCGACATCGAGTCGAACCGGCTCGGCAAGGACCTCGGCGCCCAGCGCGCCGTGGAGCTGCTCGGAGCGACCGGCGCGATCCCGCAGCGCTGGCGCACGGTCGGCGACTCCCGGAGCGACTACGCGATGGCCGACTGGCTGTTCGAGCACGCCTACGACGTCGCCCACGTCGACGTGCGGCCCGCAGAGGGCGTGCCCGAGAAGCCCTACCCGGTCCTCGTCGTCGACGGAGCCGTGAACGACGCGGCCGGCGCCGCCGTGCTCCGCCGCTGGACGGAGCTCGTCGCCGACGAGACGACGCCCGAGGTCGGCGGCGCGATCTCGCTCCATGCCCGGAGCTGATCCGCAACCCTCGTCCCTCGTCGCTCAGGCCCGTTAGCGTTCGAGCATGAGAATCGCAGTCACCGGTGGATCCGGCAAGCTCGGCCGCCACGTCGTCACCCGCCTCCGCGCCTCCGGGCACGAGGTCTTCAACCTGGACCGCGCGGGGGACCGCGGCGCGGGCTTCGTCCGCATCGACATCGCCGACTACGGCCAGGTCGTGGACGCGCTGCAGTCGGTCAACGACCAGTACGAGGGCATCGACGCGCTCGTGCACCTCGCCGCGATCCCCGCGCCGGGCCTCGTGCCCGACGTCGCCACGTTCCACAACAACATGATCGCGACGTTCAACGCGTTCCACGGAGCGATCCGTGCCGGCATCCGCAACGTCGTCTACGCCTCCAGCGAGACCGTGCTGGGCCTGCCCTTCGACGTCCCGCCGCCCTACATCCCGGTCGACGAGCAGTACCCGGCGCGCCCGGAGTCGGTCTACTCGCTCACCAAGCACCTCGAGGAGCAGATGGCGATCGAGCTGTGCCGCTGGCACCCGGACCTGAAGATCACGGGCCTGCGCTTCTCGAACGTCATGGACGAGGCCGACTACGCCGAGTTCCCGTCGTTCGACTCCGACGCGCTGCTGCGCAAGTGGAACCTCTGGGGCTACATCGACGGACGCGACGGAGCGCAGGCGGTCGAGAAGGCGCTGCTCGCCGAGACGACCGGGTTCGACCGCTTCATCATCGCCGCGGCCGACACCGTGATGACGCGCCCCAACGCCGAGCTGGTGGCCGAGGTGTTCCCCGGCGTCGAGCTGCGCGGCGACCTCGGGACAACCGGCACCCTGCTCTCGATCGACCACGCCCGCGAGGTCCTCGGCTACGCCCCCGAGCACTCCTGGCGCGACTCGCAGCAGGGCTGACCCGCGGGCCCGGCGCATCGGGATCCGCGCTGTTCGTCGGTGGGGTGGATCCCGATACGCGGGCTGCGCCCGCTCCTCGATCAGCAGGGGTGCGGTCGGCCCGTGACCGTGCCGGTCGAGGAGCGGCAGCGCGGCGTCTCGAGACCCGCCCTGTTCGTGCGCGGCTCGGCTCGCCGCCCCACGCACGAGCGCGCCCGGTCCGCAGGACGACTGCAGGCCGGGCGCGCTCCGTGGAGCCGAGGATCAGCTCGGGATGTAGTTGAAGGTGTCGGGGTCGGGGCCGGTGCGGTGGCCGCGGTCGAGCGCCGTGATGTCGGTCATCGCCTCGTCGTCGAGCTCGAAGTCGAAGAGGGCGAAGTTCTCCTCCACGCGCTTGCGGGTGACCGACTTCGGGAAGACGATGTCGCCGCGCTGGATGTGCCAGCGGAGCACGACCTGCGCCGGGCTGCGGTCGACGTTGCGCGCGATGCGGGTGATGGTGTCGTCGTCGAGGACGAGGCCCTGCGCGATCGGCGACCAGGCCTCGGTCGCGATGCCGTGCTCGGTGCCGTAGGCGCGGAGCTCCTGCTGCACGAGGTAGGGGTGCACCTCGATCTGGTTCACGGCCGGGACGATGGTCGCCTCGGCGCGGAGCCGGTTGAGGTGGTTGGTCTGGAAGTTGGAGACGCCGATCGCCTTCGCCTTGCCGCTGCGGTAGATCTCCTCCATCGCCTTCCAGGTCTCCAGGTAGTCGCCCACGTTCGGGAGCGGCCAGTGGATGAGGAAGAGGTCGACGTAGTCGAACTTCAGCTCGCCGAGGGTGACGTCGATCGCGGCGAGAGCGTCCTCGCGGGCGTGGAAGCCGTTGTTGAGCTTGCTGGTCACGAAGACCTCGGAGCGGTCGAGGCCGGAGGCGCGGACGGCCTCGCCGACGCCCGCCTCGTTGCCGTACATCTCGGCGGTGTCTATGTGGCGGTAGCCGACCTCGAGGGCCGCCAGGGTCGCGTCCTTGGTCTCGGCCGGGTCGATCTGGAACACGCCGAAGCCCAGCTGCGGGATCTCCACGCCGTTGTTCAGGGTGATCGTGGGGACCGTTGCGGTGTCGTCGCTCATGAGCGAGTACGTCCTTTCGTCGGGGCGAGGGCGCAGTGGAGCCGCGCCGTCGTGCCTCCAGTCCATCGCCTGCGGCTCTCAGCATCAACCCCTTGCGCGCTCGGCGGACATCCAGCTTCCCCGCGGAGGAGGAGTCGGATCCCCTGAGCAGAGGTGCGCCCGCTCCGGGAACGCCGAAGGCCCCCGGCACGGATGCCGGGGGCCTTCGGGGAGCGCGACTTACGCGCGGGACTTGCGGCCGACGATCGCGCCGTAGATGAGGAGGACGACGATCGCACCGACGACGGAGACGATGATGCTCACGATGTTGATGCCGTTGACGGCGTCCTGGATGCCGAACAGCGTGCTGAGGAAGCCGCCGAGCAGCGCGCCCACGATGCCGAGGACGATCGTGATGATCCATCCGCCGCCCTGCTTGCCGGGGAGGATGAGCTTGGCGAGCGCCCCGGCGATGAGGCCGAGGATGATCCAGCTGATGATGCCCATGATGTTTCTCCTTCAGTTCGTGCTCGATCGGCCGTTCCGATGCGAGCGGAGACACCGGCGGGCCGGTGTCCTGTGAGTCGTGGAAGCGGAGGTCAGCGGAGGCGGCGCTGCACCTTGTCGCGGGCCTTGCTCGCGATGGCGGTGAGCTGCTTGGCCTCGCGCTTGGAGGTCTTCTTGAGCTTCTTGCGGGTCTTCTTCGTGGCCGGGTCGTTCCACACGCCGAGTGCGAGGTGGCGCAGCTCTTCGTAGCGGCCACGGCCGGCGCGGGAGCCGAACACGTAGGCGGTGAAGGCGACCAGTGCCAGCAGGACGAGGCGGGGATTCATGCGGTGACCCTTCCATCGGAGAGCACCGGGTCGTGCTCGACACCCATTTGACTCTCCTGCGCAATCCGTGACAAACCACGGCCCGACCATTGACAGGGACCCCTCGCATCGTGTTCCGCGTGCGCGTGTACCCGATTCAGCCGCAGGCCGGAGACGTCTCGGCCGGGAAGCGAGCGTGGAGGTAGTGGCCGTAGCCGCCCTCGACCCGGTTGTCGCGGCGGCCGGAGGTGACCACCTCGCCGCGGTCCGTCGCTCCGACCCGGGCGCCGCTCGCGCGCAGCCGCTCGACGAGCAGGACGTCCTCGTGCAGCGGCTCCCGGCCGAAGCCGCCCGCCGCGAGGTATGCGCTCGCGCGGACGCCGAGGTTCGCGCCGTGGATGCTGCCGATCGACTCCTCGCGCGCGCGGACGTCGCGCCAGCGCGAGTAAGCGCCGGGGGAGAGGTCGGCCGGGTCGGGCCGGACCGTGCCGAGCAGCGCGTCGTGCCGTCGCGCGTGCTCGACGTGGGAGGCCAGCCAGTCGCGGGGGACCACGGTGTCGGCGTCGGTGTTGGCGATCCACACCTGCTCGAGCGGAGCGGTGACGGAGGAGAGGGCGTGCGCGATCCCGGCGGAGCGGGCGGCGCCGACTCCGCAGCGGGCGAGCTCCAGCACCTCGGCGCCGGCGGCGCGGGCCCGCTCGCCGGTCGCGTCGGAGCAGCCGTCCGCGGCGACCACGAGGCGCATCCCGATTCCGGGCGCCCGGTGGGCGAGGTGGGTCGCGCTCGCCCGGACGGAGGCGATCAGGCCGCCGATCCGCTCCTCCTCGTCGAGGGCCGGGACGACGACCAGCACCTGCGCGAGCCGGCTCACACCAGCCCCGTCCGGCGGGCGACCGAGCGGGAGTCGCGGGCGTGGACCTCGAGCAGGACGTCCTCCTCCTCGTGGCGGGCGAGGCGGTGCAGGCCCAGCTCGGCCACGGCGGACTGCACGGCGTCGCCGTCCAGAGCGAGCCCCTCGATCGGATGCCGCCAGTGCACGGTGACGAGCTCCCCCGCGGGGGCGAGGGCGTCGCGGATGGTGCGCAGCACGCCGGGGAGGGCGTCGCCGAGGTAGTAGCCGACCTCCGAGAGCACGACCAGGTCGAACGGACCCTCCGGCACGCCGCGGGTGATGTCGTGGTGCTCGACCCGCACGTGCTCGAGCGGAGCGAGGCGGCGGGCGGCGCGCTCGACGGCGGCGCTCGACACGTCGATCGCCAGCAGGCGGTCGGCCCGGTCGGCCAGCGCCTCGGCCAGCACGCCGATCGAGGCGCCGATCTCCAGCACGGAGCCGTAGCGCTGCTCCGGCAGGCTCGCGAGGGTCAGGGCGCGCTTGCGCTGCTCGTACCAGCGGCTCGTGTACCCCCACGGGTCCTCGTGGCGGGCGTACAGCTCGTCGAAGTAGCTCATGCGATCCTCACCAGCCGGTCGTCCCCGGTGAAGGTGCGCAGGAAGAGCGGATGGAGCACCGCACCGGTCCCGTCGGGCCCGGGGCGGGTCTGGCTGGGATAGCGGGAGCGGGCGCGGCGGGTGCGCTCGAGCAGCTCGTCGTCGAGCGGCAGGCGCACGAGGTCGCCCCACGGCACCTCGGGGTCCTCCGGGTCCGCCCAGTGCCACAGCCAGATCGGCGCGGCGAGCAGCGGCTGCCCGAGCTCGCGCGCGACCTCCGCGCAGATCTCGCCGACCACGCGGTGGTCCCGATGCCCGTCCCCGGTCCAGGTGGAGAGGAGCAGGACGGTCCCGGGGGCGCCGGCCGCCCGCTCGCGCACCTCGCGTGCGATGCGCTCGTGGTGCTCCGGGGTCGCCGAGTCCGGCACGTCGAGGAAGGCGAGTCCGATGCCGGGGCCGAGCTCCGCCAGGGCGTCCGAGGCCTCCCGCCGGCGCTCGGCAGCGAGGTCCGCGTCCCGCTCCCCGTGGGCCGCGGCTCCGTCGGTCACGACGACGACGTCGACCGCGATCCCGCGCCGACGCGCGAGCGCGATGGTGCCGCCGCAGCCGAGGGTCTCGTCGTCGGCGTGCGCCACGACCACCAGGACGCGCCGGATCCCGTCGGGCAGGGTCAGCTCCGGGAGGCGGTCGCGGCGGCCGTCCGCGGTCCAGCGCTCGAGAGGAGTGCCCTCGAGGCGCCCGTCGAAGGGCCGGCTCACCAGGAGGCCGCCTCGCCCGAAGCGAGCACGGCGCGGCCGAGAGCGGCGTCGTCGCGCTCGGCGTGGTGCTGGCGGACGTAGAGCGTGAGATCGGCGACGCGCTTGGCGTGCTCGGCGTCGAGGGCGAGCGGAGCCGGGCCGAGCGCGCGGCCCGCGCGGAGCAGGATCTCCTCGACCGCTCCGGCGACGCTCGCCCGCACGCGCTTGGCGAGCAGCGAGCCGCGGGGGCCGTCGGCCTCGCCCGCGTCGACCGCCGCGGCGGCCTCGTCCAGTGCCCGGCGCGACGCGGAGAGCGCCGTGTCGATCGCTCCGAGGTGGGCCAGGAGGTGCGGGTCCTCGCGTCGGGCGGCCGCCGCCGCGACGGCCGCCGCGACTCCGAGGGCTCCGCCGTGCCAGCAGGCGGCGACACCGATGCCGCCCCAGGCGAAGCCGGGTCGCGAGAGGTACCAGCCGGCGTCGCCCACGGGGACGGCGCGGGTGCCGGAGAAGCGGACCGGTCCGCTGGGCACCTCCGTCAGGCCCCGCGCGTGCCAGGCGTCCTGCTCCGGCGTCGCCGTCCCGTCGCGCAGCGCCACGGCGAAGAGGCGGCGCTCGCCGGAGCCGTCCCCCACGTGGGCGGTGACGAGGGCGGCGTCGAGGCGGTCGGCCAGCGAGCACCAGGGCTTCACTCCGTCGAGCAGCCAGTCGCCGTCGCTCTCGCGCGCGACCAGAGGATCCCCGCCGCCCTCGGCCGCGAAGACCCCCCAGGCGGCGTCGGCGGCGACTCCGAGTCCGGACGGGTCGAGCTCCGCCTCGCCGAGGATCGCGAGAGCGTCGAGGTGCGGCTCCACCGCGCGCGCGACGCCGAGGTCGTGCCGAGCCAGGCGCTCGAGGAGACCGTGCAGCTCGGCGGTGCGACCGGTGCCGGGCCGGGGCGCGTCGGCGCTCAGACCGCGCGCGAAGCCGAGTGCGCCGTCGACGTCGTGGGGGAGGAGAGAGGAGGAGTGCTGGTCCATCGCCTCCGAAACTACGCAGTCGAGCGGGCGGCGTCCGGCGATTGTCCCCGAACGGACGGGGTGCTAAGCGTCAGATGTCAAGGTCGTTGATCCTGTGCAGGAGAGAGGCGAAGAGCTCGACGTCGGCGAGCGCCCAACTGCGCAGCTCCTCGTGCATCAGCGCCTGGTTCGAGCTGCGGATCTCGCGCAGCCGCGCGGCGGTCGCCGGAGTCACCGAGAGGATCGTGGCGCGGCCGTCCTGCGGGTCGGGGGTGCGCTCGAGGAAGCCGAGGCGGTCGAGCGCCGTGATCTGGCGGCTGAGCGCCGACTTGTCCATCTCGAGGAGCTCGGCCAGCACGCCGGAGTGCACGGGTCCGCGGCGCTCGAGCGCCGAGATCGTCTTGTAGCCCAGCGGCGTCAGCTCCGGGTGGAGACGCTCGGCGTAGGAGCGCATCGCCGCCCGCACACGGTTGAAGAGGGTGCTGAGCTCGCCCTCCACCGAGGCGATCGCGGAGTCGACGTCGCGGGCGGAGTCGGGGGTCGGGCCGGTCATGCCTCCAGCATCCCGCGCGAGGACCCTCCTCCTCGACTTGCGCCCGCGCGCCGCGATGACGTACGCTTCCCGAAGCCAAAGACCGCCGGTTTCCGGTGTGCGCACGAGCAGGGCCCCGGCCCCGCGGATCGCCACCGGACGAAGGATTCGCGAAGCGAATTGCCCGCGCAGGTGCACGAGTTCAGTTCCGCCTCACCGCGATCCCGAAGCTCCGCGCCCCTGTGCCGGAGCTTTTTTCTTTGCCTGCCTTCGGGCTACCGGCACGAGAATTCACAGGAGTAGCCATGGCGAACAAGGAAGCCTCGGTTGCCGAACTCACGGAGAAGTTCCAGAGCTCGACGGCCGTTCTGCTGACCGAGTACCGCGGTCTCACTGTTGCTCAGCTCAAGACGCTGCGCAAGGACATCAGTGAGCACGCAACCTACGCCGTGGTGAAGAACACGCTGACCAAGATCGCGGCGAACAACGCCGGTATCTCGTCCTTCGACGACGAGCTCGCTGGCCCCTCGGCCATCGCGTTCGTGCACGGCGACCCTGTCGCCGTCGCGAAGTCGCTGCGTGCCTTCGCCAAGGCAAACCCTCTCCTCGTGGTCAAGGGCGGTTACTTCGACGGTAACCCGCTGACCGCAGAAGAGGTGGGCAAGCTCGCCGACCTCGAGTCCCGCGAAGTTCTGCTCGGCAAGCTCGCCGGCGCCTTCAAGGCCTCGCTGTTCGGCGCCGCATATCTGTTCAACGCTCCGCTCTCGAAGGCCGTTCGCACGGTCGAGGCGCTGCGCGAGAAGCAGGAGTCCGCGAGCTGACGTCTTCCCCTTCCGGGAAGCAGTGCGCGCGCGGTTCGTAGACAAAGAAAAACAAGGAGAAAAATCATGGCAAAGCTCACGCAGGACGAGCTCATCGAGGCCTTCAAGGAGCTCACGCTCATCGAGCTCTCGGAGTTCGTCAAGAAGTTCGAAGAGGTCTTCGAGGTCACCGCTGCGGCGCCCGTCGCCGCCGCCGGTGTGGCCGGCCCGGCCGCCCCCGCCGAAGAGGTCGAGGAGCAGACCGAGTTCGACGTCGTGCTCGAGGCCGCCGGCGAGAAGAAGATCCAGGTCATCAAGGAGGTGCGCGCCCTCACCAGCCTCGGCCTCGGTGAGGCGAAGGCGCTCGTCGACGGTGCCCCCAAGGCGGTCCTCGAGGCCGTCAACAAGGAGACCGCCGAGAAGGCCAAGGCTCAGCTCGAGGGCGCCGGCGCGACCGTCACCGTCAAGTAATCCCCTTCACCCGTCGCGGGTGCCGGCTCCGGTCGGTCGCTCGTCAGGGTGACGCAGGCACGCCTGCAGACGCAGGGCGTCGTCTTCTCGGAGGCGGCGCCCTTCGTCGTTCCCCGCCGTTGGCGGCGCGCGCCCCTAGGATCGGAGCGTGACTGCTCACGATCTGCTCGCCGGGCTCCCCGCCCGCGACGTCCCGCCCAGCGAGGTCTCGCTCAGCGAGCTCCTGAGCGACTTCGTCTCGGTGACGCACCGGATCACCCGCCTCGCCGCCCAGGCGACCGGCAACCAGGAGTCGCAGGCCGTCTGGCGCACGCTCTCGGTGCTCCTCTCGATGGGCCCGATGCGCCTGGGGGAGCTCGCCTCCCAGAGCCGCGTCTCGCAGCCCACGATGACCAAGATCGTGAAGAACCTCGTCGAGACCGGCTGGCTGGACCGCATCGCCGATCCCCTCGACGCGCGCGCCTGGCAGATCCGCCTGGCTCCCGCCGGCGCGGACGCGCTGAACGCCTGGCGGACCGACCTCGGCGACGCGCTGACGCCGATCTTCGCCGATCTGACTCCGGAGGACCGCCGCGTCCTCGAGCGCGCCGTCGAGATCATGCACGAGCGCCTCGTCGTCGGTCCGCGCGACTGACCCCTCCCGCGCGGTTCCGCCGCGCGGCACACTGGTCGCGTGCAGATGCGACTCGAGCTCGTCCCCCTCCCCGTCAGCGACGTCGACCGCGCGGTCGCCTTCTACACGGAGGTGATGGGCTTCCACCTCGACCACGACGTGCGGCCCTCCGCCGCGATGCGCGTGGTCCAGCTCACCCCGCCCGGCTCGGCCTGCTCGATCGTGGTCGGCAGCGGGATGGGCCCCGGTCCGGAGGAGGGCGTCGTCCGCTCCCTCCACCTCGTCGTCGACGACATCGCCGCCGCTCGCGCGGAGCTCGTCGGCCGCTCGCTCGAGATCAGCGAGGTCCAGGACCTGGGCGGCGTGCAGTACGCGTACTTCGCCGATCCGGACGGCAACACCTGGGCGCTCCAGGAGATCGGGAGCAGGACGCCCCCGGAGTGAGTCAGTCCTCGGGCCAGCGGACCCGGGCGTCGACGTCCGGGTGCTTGCGCAGCCAGGCCGCGACGAAGGGGCAGCGCGGGACGACCGTGCCGCCCGCCTCCGTGATCGCGGTGACCGCGGCCCGCGCGAGGATGCTCCCGAGGCCGTGGCCCTCCCACGCGTCGTCGACGACGGTGTGGGTGAGCGTCACCTCGTCGCCCTGGCGGGTGTACGCGGCGAAGCCGGCCGGAGTGCCGCCGACCTCGATCACGAAGCGGGACCGCTCGGGGACGTCGCGGACAGTGGGGGTGTCGGAGTCGCTCATGCTCCGATTCTCGCCCCCCGCGGCGCCGAGGTGCTGGTGCGGATCACCAGCGAGGCGGGGATCAGCGTGTGGCGGGCCGGGGGAGGGGGCTCGCCGCGACCGAGGGCGGCCAGCGCGTCCAGCACCAGCGCGACCGCGAGCTCGCCCTGCTGGCGCGGGTCCTGGCGGATCGAGCTGAGACCGAAGAGCTCGGCGAGTGGGTGGTCGTCGATCCCGATGACGGAGACGTCCTCGGGCACCGAGAGGCCGAGCTCGCGCGCCGCGAGGATGATCCCGATCGCGATCTCGTCGGAGGCGGCGAAGATCGCCGTCGGCCGGGTCCGCGGGTCGCCGAGGACCTGCCGTCCGGCGCTGTGCCCGCCGGGGATGTCGAAGGTGGTGGGCACGATGTCCTGCGCGCCCGGCTCGAGGCCGGCGGCGGCGAGCGCCTGGCGGAAGCCGTCGCGGCGCTGCGTGTGGACGTGGAAGTCCATCTCCTCCTCCGCGAGCCCGCCGATGTGGACGACCCGCTCGTGGCCGAGGGAGAGCAGGTGCTCCGTGGCGAGGCGGGAGGCGGCGACGTCGTCGATGCTGAAGGTGGGGATGCCGGGGAGCTCGCCGCCGATGCCGACGATGGGCTTGCCCAGGGCGAGGAGCGCCTCCGTCTCGTGCGGCGAGATCTCGAGGGTGACGGCGACGATCGCGTCGACGCGCTTGCGGACGAGATAGTACTCGAACACGCTCCGGCGGGCGTCGAGGTGCTTGTCGATGTTGTAGAGGAGCAGGTCGTAGCCGGCGGCGAGCAGGGCGCGCTCGATGCCCTCGATGATCCCGGCGAAGAACCACTGGTTGATGATCGGGATGATCACGGCGATGTTGTTGCTGCGGCCGGTGACGAGGCTGGAGGCGTTGGCGGAGACGACGTAGCCCAGGCTCGTCGCGGCGCGCTCGACGCGCTGCTTCGTCCCCGCGGAGACGTAGCCCCGGCCGCTGAGCGCGCGCGAGACCGTCGCCTTCGACACTCCTGCGAGCTCGGCCACCTCTTCGATGCCTGGCACGGCGTTCCTCCCGACCGTCCGGCCTCGATGCTGGAAACGGTTCCAGGAAGTTATACCCCGCCCGGCGGCCGGGCGTCGCGCCGAGATCGATCTCCGCCCGGCCCGGCCGCCGTGATCGCTGTTCTGACGCCGAATCGTTATCTCAGAGAGCGCTCTATCACCGGCGTTGTGCTTTCATCGTTCTTGTGGAAAGGTTTCCCTCCGTGGGAGCCCACCCACACGAATCCGGTGATCCGCTCGGAGTTCCTCCTGGCATCGCCATCACCAGCATCCGAGTCGTCGCGGCACACGCTTCGAGCCGCCACAGCCTCCCGATCCCGATCGGCGAGGAGCGGCCTGCTCGGCTGGTTCCACCACTCAATGAGGAGGAAGAATGCGGTCATCCCTGCACCGCCGTATCACCGTCCCGGTCGCCGTTCTGGCAGCGGCCGGCATCGCACTCGCGGGCTGCTCCAGCAGCAGTGACCCCAACGACCCGAACGCCGGCGGCGGCAGCTCGGCCGGCACGGTCGGCACCGCCGACGGCGTCGTCAACGTCTACGGCACCATCAACGGCGACGAGGCCACCCTTCTCGAGCAGTCCTGGGCGGACTGGGAGAAGGAGAGCGGCATCGAGATCAAGTACACGGGCGACAAGGAGTTCGAGAAGCAGATCGGCATCAAGGTCCAGGGTGGCGACACCCCCGACCTCGCGATCTTCCCGCAGCCGGGTCTGCTCGCCGACACCGTCGCCTCCGGCAAGGTGCAGGAGCTCCCCGAGGGCGCCCTCGCCAACGTCAAGCAGAACTGGTCCGAGGACTGGCAGAAGTACGGTCAGGTCGACGGCACCCAGTACGGCGCGCCGCTGATGGCGTCCGTCAAGGGCTACATCTGGTACTCCCCGGCCAAGTTCAAGGAGTGGGGCGTCTCCGTTCCCACGACGTGGGACGAGATGGAGGCGCTCGGCAAGACGATCGCCGAGAAGACCGGCGGACCGTCCTGGTGCGCGGGCTTCAACTCCGGTGAGGCCTCCGGCTGGCCCGGAACCGACTGGATCGAGGACGCCGTCCTCCGCGAGGCCGGCCCCGACGTCTACGACTCCTGGGTCGCGGGCGACACCCCCTTCACCGACCCGGCCATCAAGTCCGCGTTCGACTCCGTCGGATCGATCCTCCTCGACCCGACCCTCGTCAACGCCGGCTACGGCGACGTGAAGTCGATCAACTCCACCGCCTTCGGCGACGTCGCCCAGAACATGGCGAACGGCACCTGCGCGCTGACCCACCAGGCCTCGTTCTTCGAGGGCTTCCTGACCTCGGCCGGCGCCAACGTGGCCGAGGACGGCGACGTGTGGGCCTTCCTCACCCCGCCGGTCAAGGCCGACGACGCCCAGGCCGTCACCGGTGGTGGCGAGATGGTCGCCGCGTTCTCGAACGACGAGGACACCGCGAAGGTCCAGGAGTACCTGGCCAGCGCCGACTGGGCCAACAGCCGCGTCTCCCTCGGCGGCGTCATCTCCGCGAACACCGGTCTCGACCCGGCCAACGCGGGCAGCGACGTCCTGAAGGACTCCATCGCGATCCTCCAGAACCCGGACACCACGTTCCGCTTCGACGCGTCCGACCTCATGCCGAAGGCAGTGGGCTCGGACAGCTTCTTCAAGGGCATGGTCGACTGGATCGACGGCACGAGCACCGACCAGGCGCTCGAGGAGATCCAGGCCGGCTACACCTCCTAGCAGCGGAGCAGAGCCGCCGCTCCCGAGTGGCGGCTCAGCTGTGACGGCCCGGCCCCCGGATCCACGGATCCCGGGGCCGGGCCCCTCCTGAGTCCAGAGTCGCACTCGAAAGGGCGTCCATGTCCCCCATCACCATCTCGGGGTTCTTCCAATGGCTGGCGGGAATCCCGCCGCTCGCGCAGATCCCGCTCATCCTCCTGGCCTTCGCGGCCGTGGTGGCGCTCATCCTCTTCTTCGTCGAGATCGCGCCCCGCCGCGGCACCGGCTACACGGTCCTCCGGCTCGCGGTGACGGTCGTCCTGCCGGTCGTCCTCCTGCTGGTGTTCGGCCTCTACAACTCCGTCCTCTGGGTCGCGGTGGTGGCCGCCGTCATCGGCGGCGCGCTGTTCCTGCTCGACTTCCGGTCCCGCAAAGGCGCGGGCTACGGACTCCAGCTCATCGCGTTCATGGCACCGGCCGCCTTCTTCATCCTCATCGGCCTGATCTACCCGACGATCACGACGGCCATCAACGCGTTCATGAAGAACGACGGCTCCGGATTCGCCGGCATCGACAACTTCGTCTGGGTCTTCACCAGCCCCGACGGCATCACCGCCTTCCTCAACACGGTGGTCTGGGTGCTCCTGGCCCCGATCACGGCGACCGCGATCGGTCTCGCCTACGCGGTCTTCATCGACAAGAGCCGCGGCGAGAAGTTCTTCAAGCTGCTGGTCTTCATGCCGATGGCGATCTCGTTCGTCGGCGCGTCGATCATCTTCAAGTTCTTCTACGACGTGCGCCAGGGCGAGCAGATCGGCCTCCTCAACGGCATCCTCACCGCCTTCGGCGCCCCGCCGGTCGACTGGCTGGGACTCGAGCCGTGGAACACGCTGTTCCTCGTCGTCGTCCTCATCTGGACCCAGGCCGGATTCGCCATGACGGTGCTCTCCGCCGCCATCAAGGGCGTCCCCTCCGAGCAGCTCGAAGCGGCCTCGCTCGACGGAACCAGCGCGTGGCAGTCCTTCTGGAACGTCACCGTCCCCGGCATCCGCTCCTCGATCGTGGTCGTCCTCACGACGATCTCGATCGCGTCGCTGAAGGTCTTCGACATCGTCTCGGCGATGACCGGCGGCCGCTCCGACACCACGGTCCTCGCGTTCGAGATGGTCCGCCAGTTCCAGCTCGGCGCCCGCAGCGGCTACAGCGCGGCCCTCGCGGTCATCCTGTTCCTGCTCGTGCTCCCGATCGTCGTCTACAACGCCCGCCAGCTCGCCAAGCAGAGGGAGATCCGATGAGCGTCACGCCCACTCCGATCCAGGTTCCGGTCGACCGCAGCACCGAGCGCGCGCTCGCCCGCGGCGAGTCCAGGATCGAGGCGGCCAGCGGCAAGGTCAAGAAGGCGACGACGTCGCGCGGCGCCACCCTCGCCGCGCTGATCATCGCCGTCATCTGGACCGTCCCCACCCTCGGTCTGTTCATCTCGTCGTTCCGCCCCGCGAACGACATCAAGACGACCGGCTGGTGGACGATCTTCGCCAACCCCGGCTTCACCCTCGACAACTACGCGAACGCGCTCAACTCCGGCGACAGCCTGACCCTGGGCAAGGCGTTCGTGAACTCGCTGGTCATCACGCTGCCGGCGGCGCTGATCCCGATCACGATCGCCAGCCTCGCCGCCTACGCGTTCGCCTGGATCGACTTCAAGGGCCGCAACACGCTCTTCGTCCTCGTGTTCTCGCTCCAGATCGTCCCCATCCAGATGGCGCTCGTGCCGCTGCTGCAGCTGTTCTCGGACGGCCTGCGCATCGGAGGGCTCTACATCCTCCCCGGCCTCGGGGTGAACGGGTTGGACGGCTCCTACGCGAAGGTGTGGATCGCGCACACGATCTTCGCGCTCCCGCTCGCGATCTTCATGCTCCACAACTTCATCTCCGAGATCCCCGGCGAGGTCATCGAAGCGGCACGAGTGGACGGCGCCGGACACGGCCAGATCTTCTTCCGCATCGTCCTCCCGCTCTCGGTCCCCGCCATCGCCTCCTTCGGCATCTTCCAGTTCCTCTGGGTCTGGAACGACCTGCTGGTCGCGACGGTCTTCACCTCCGGACAGGGGCTGCCGATCACGAAGGCGCTGCAGGACCTCACCGGCTCCTACGGCCAGTCGTGGGAGCTGCTCACGGCCGGCGCGTTCATCTCGATCATCGTGCCGCTCATCGTGTTCTTCTCCCTCCAGAGGTTCTTCGTCCGCGGCCTCCTCGCCGGCGCCACCAAGGGCTGACGACCCGCGGGGGTGCCGTGGGCGGCGTTGTCGTCGTCGGCGGTAGCTCCGCTACAGCTCTCCTCCTCCGCCTTGCCCACGACACCCCCGCGGGCCGTCAGCACTGCTCGTCGAGGGGAATAGGGTGCACGAACGAAGGCCCGGGTCCTGCTGCGCAGGACCCGGGCCTTCGTCGTGCGGTGGCGCCGGGGGCGGCCACCAGGGGAGCACGGCGCCGGGGGCGGGCGACGGGGAGCGGCGCCTGCGGCGGCCGTCTCGGGCCGGGGGCGGCTAGCGGCGGAGCGGCGTATCGAGACCTGCGGACCCAATGGTGGTCGAGTAGCGGTGGAGCGGCGTGGCGAGACCGGGCAACGGAGAGGTGCCCGGCACCGGCATCGGGTGCGGGACGGCGCGTCGGCGCGGCGCGGGCTTGCACGACTTCGCCGTGGGCGGAAGGGCGGGGGTCCGGGGGCGGGCGGGGCTAGGGTCGAGCCGTGAGCAGGATGGGTGACGTCGCGGCAGGCGGCGGGATGCGCGGAGGGGCGCGCGGCGGGAGGATCTCGAGCAGCGATCCGGACAGCCAGCGGGAGATCAACGCGGCGGCTCCGAAGGTCGACGACCTGCTCCGGCGCATCGCGGGACTCTTCCGCGACCACCGCCCCAAGCTCACGCTCACCGTGATCCTCGTGCTCGTCGGCGCCGCCCTCACGGTGGTGCCGCCGCTCCTCACCCAGCTGGCCTTCGACCGCGGGCTCTTCCCGCCCGGCGGACGCCCGAACCTCCCGGTGCTGCTCGAGCTGGTCGGCGTCATGGTGCTGGTCTGGGCGTTCTCGGCGATCCTCGGCGTCTGGCAGACCTACCTCACCGCGACCGTCGGCAACACGGTCATGGGGGAGCTGCGCATCCGCCTCTTCCGCCACCTGCAGGCGATGGAGCTCGGCTTCTTCACCCGCACCCGCACCGGCGTCATCCAGTCGCGCCTCGCCAACGACGTGGGCGGCGTGGCCAACGTGCTCACGAACACCGTCTCGAGCGTGCTCGGCAACACCGTCACCGTGATCGCGGCCGTCGTCGCGATGCTCCTGCTCTCGTGGCAGATGACGATCGTCGCCCTCGTCCTCACTCCGGTGCTCGTCGTGGCCCAGCGCCGCGTCGGCCAGGTGAGGGCGCGCATCGCGACGAAGACGCAGGAGTCGCTGTCCGAGATGACCGCGATCACCCAGGAGACCCTGAGCGTCTCGGGCATCCTCCTGGCCAAGAGCTTCGGCCGCCAGGAGTCGGAGGTGACGCGCTACGCCGACGAGAACGGCCGCCAGATCGAGCTCCAGGTGCGGCAGCAGATGTCCGGCCAGTGGTTCTTCGCGATGGTGCAGATCTTCCTCTCGGTCATCCCCGTGATCGTGTACCTCGTGGCCGCCTGGCTGATCCTCGGCGGCACCACCGTCACCGCCGGGACCGTCGTGGCCTTCACCACCGTGCAGGCGCGCCTGATGTGGCCGCTCCTGGGCCTGATGCGCGTCGCGCTCGACCTGCAGACGGCCGGAGCGCTGTTCGCTCGCATCTTCGAGTACCTGGACCTGCGCCCGGCGATCACGGACCGGGCCGATGCACGCGAGGTCTCGGGCGAGCTCGGCCGGGTCGAGCTCGACGACGTCGTGTTCCGCTACCCCGACCAGGCGGAGGACGCGCGCCCGACGCTCGACCATGTCTCGGTCGCGATCGAGCCGGGCCAGTTCGTGGCCTTCGTCGGTCCCTCCGGCGCGGGCAAGACCACCATCTCCTACCTCGTCCCGCGCCTCTACGACGTGGCCGGGGGAGCGGTGCGCTTCGCCGGCACCGACGTGCGCGAGCTGCGGCAGGAGTCGCTCGTCTCGCACATCGGCATCGTCAGCCAGGAGACCTACCTCTTCCACGCGACGATCGGCGACAACCTCCGCTACGCCCGCCCGGACGCGACGCAGGAGGAGCTGGAGGCGGCCGCCCGCGCCGCGAACATCCACGCGACGATCACGTCGTTCCCCGACGGCTACGACACGCTGGTCGGCGAGCGCGGCTACCGGCTCTCCGGAGGCGAGAAGCAGCGGCTCGCGATCGCGCGCGTCCTGTTGAAGGACCCGGCGGTCCTCATCCTCGACGAGGCGACCAGCGCCCTCGACACCGTCTCGGAGCGGATCGTCCAGACCGCGCTCGACGACGCCGCCCGCGGCCGCACCACCATCGCGATCGCCCACCGGCTCTCGACCATCGTGTCGGCCGACGTCATCCACGTCGTCGAGGGCGGCCGGATCGTCGAATCGGGCACCCACCGCGAGCTGCTCGGCCTCGGCGGACTCTACGCCTCGCTCTACGCACAGCAGACGGAGTCGGCCCTCCAGGGCTGAGCCGCGGATCGGCGGCCGGACTCCGCGGGGCTACTCGCAGCCGACGCCGTCTGAGTCGCCGGGCCCCGTGCACGACGTCGGCGGAGAGCACGTGCCCCTCCCGGTGGGGGAGGCGCACCAGTCTCAGCCGATTTCGTGCGCGCCGGAGGCGGTCACTCCGCCGGCCGGTCCTCGAGCATCTGCTCCATCAGCGAGATCTCGGCCTCCTGGGCCTTCACGACGGAGGAGGCGAAGTCGGTGGCGACCGTCACGCGGCTCCGGGCGAGCAGCGCCTCGGCCATGTCGATCGCGCCGCGGTGGTGGGCGATCATCAGCTCGAGGAACATCCGGTCGAAGTCGCGGCCCGACGCGCTGCTGAGGGCGGCGATCTGGTCCGGCGTCGCGAGACCGGGCATGCTCGCGGGCACGACGCCGTCCTCGGTCCCCATCCCCATCGACGAGTGCTCGTCGGCGGCTCCGGCCAGGGTCGGCCGGCCCATCCAGGTCATCGAGGGCTCCGGAGCAGCCTGCGGCAGGCCCCACGAGTTCAGCCAGCCGAAGAGCTGCCCGGCCTGCTGCTGCTGGGTGAGCAGGATGTCCTTCGAGACGGTGAGGACCTCGTCGTCGGCGCTGCGCTCGCGGGCGATCATCGCCAGCTCGGCGCCCTGCAGGTGGTGCACCTGCATGTCGCGCGCGAAGCCCGCTTCGGCGCTGGCGCTCGAGGGCGTCGCCGCGGAGGCGAACGGGGCGAGCACGCCGAAGAGGTAGCCGCCGGCCGCCCCGAGGAGGAGCGCGACCACGGCGACCGCGGCGACGAGGATCCGGCCCCTACTGCTTGCCGGACGCATCGATCCCTCCGGTGCAGGGGGCGCCGGGCTCCGGAGCGCTCGAGGACTGCCAGAAGCGCTCGACGAAGGCGTCGATGCGGGGGTCCTCGGGCGAGTCGATCGCGACCTGGGCGTCCCAGGCGCTCAGCACGATGGGCGACTCGAGGCCCTCGTAGGGCGAGACGACGGAGTAGGTGTCGGGCATCGCCGCGATCAGCGCGTCGACCTCGCTCTGCGGGAGCTCGGGGTCGTACGTGGCCCAGACGGCGCCGTGCTCGAGGTCGTGCACCGCGTTCTCGTTCGGGACGGGCTCGTCGTAGACGCCGCAGTTCATCCACACGGCGTTGTGCGGGCCGCCCGCCGGCGGGGTCTGCGGGTAGTCGACGGCGCCGGCGACGTGGGTGGCGTCGTTGTCGAAGGTCTGCAGGCCGTCGATCTCGCGCGCCTCGACGATCTGCTGGTTCCCGAAGACGGTGACCGCGACGATCCCGCCGACAGCGAGGACGGCCAGGGCCGACAGCGACCAGATCCAGATGCGGGAGCCGCGCTTGCGGCGGTCCTGCTCGCGCTTGTAGGCCTCGAGCTTCTCCTGTCGGGCGCGGTTCTTGGCGGACATCGTGTCTTTGGGCACGGCGGCGTCTCTCGTTCTGAGGGCGGAAGGCGCCTGGGGCGGGCGCAGGCGCCTGAGAGGCGCTCTCAGAGGATAACGAGCGAGGCTTCGGATCGGATCAATGCGCGGTCAGGAGGGATCTCGGTACTCCCGAGGAGCGGGCTGCTCGATCAGCAGGAGAGGAGGCCGCGGAGGAGTGGGACGGTGCGCCGCGGCTCCGCTCAGGGGGCGAAGGTGAGCCAGAGCAGCAGGCCGTTCAGGACGATGAGGAAGACGGCGGCCAGGGCGGCGGCGAGGGTGGTGAACCAGCGGTTCGTCTGGTCGCCCATCAGGCGGCGGTCGCGCGTCAAAATCACGAGCGGCACGAGCGCGAAGGGGATGCCGAACGACAGGACCACCTGGCTGAGCACCAGCGCGCGCGTCGGGTCGAAGCCGATCGCGAGCACCAGGAGCGCCGGGATCAGCGTGACCAGACGACGGGCGACGAGCGGCACCCGCACCTGGAGCAGACCGTGCATGATCTCGGCGCCCGCGTACGCGCCGACCGAGGTCGAGGCGAGGCCGGAGGCGAGCAGGCCGACGGCGAACAGGGTCGCGACCACCGGTCCGAGCGCCGCCCCGATGGCCGCGTGGGCGCCCTCAAGGCTGTCGGTCCCGGCGACTCCCGCGAGGGAGTGCGCGGCGAGGAGCAGGATCGCGAGGTTCACGGTGCCGGCGATGGCTAGCGCGATCGTCACGTCGATCCGGGTGGCGACCAGGATCCTCCGGCGCGCGCCGACGCCCTCGACGTGGCCGAAGCGGTCGCGGGCGAGCGCGGAGTGGGCGTAGATCGCGTGGGGCATGACGGTCGCGCCGAGGATCGAGGCGGCGAGCAGCACCGACTCCGAGCCCTCGAAGCGCGGCACGAGACCGGCGACAGTCGCGCCCGCGTCCGGCGGATCGACGACCACGCCGACCGTGAAGCCGACGGCGATCAGCACCATCAGCGCCGTGATCACCCGCTCGAACGGCTGCGCCCCGCCCCGCGTCTGCACGAGCAGCAGCACCAGCGAGACCGCGCCGGTGACCACGCCGCCGGCCAGCAGTGGCAGTCCGAAGAGCAGGTTCAGCGCGATCGCGCCGCCGATCACCTCGGCCAGGTCGGTCGCCATCGCGACCGTCTCGGCCTGCAGCCAGTAGGCCCGGCGGCCCCAGCGGCCGCGCAGGCGGTCGCCGAGCAGCTCGGGGAGGCTGCGGCCGGTCATCAGGCCGAGCTTCGCCGAGAGGTACTGGATGAGCCAGGCCATCAGGTTGCCGAGCACCACCACCCAGACCAGGAGGTAGCCGAACCGGGCGCCGGCCGTCATGTTGCTGGCGACGTTGCCCGGGTCGAGGTAGGCGACTCCGGCGACCAGCGCCGGGCCGAGCAGGCGGAGGAGGTGGATGTCGGCCGGACGCCGCGGCGGTGCGGCGATCGGTGAGGTCATTCGGGGTCCGTTCCGGGTCGACCGCGGCGCTCGCGGACCCCCACGATAGGGCACCGGCGCGACCGGCGGCACTCCCCTCCCGAGACCGCTCCCTGTGCCTCCGCCCACCCCCGTCACACGCCGGGAGCCGGTTGCTACGCTGGCGGGATGAGCCTGGATCGCGCCCTTCCCGCACGCCCGGAGACCGGGATGGCCTACGCCGATTCGGTCCTCGACCTCATCGGCGACACCCCGCTGGTGAAGCTGGGCCCGGTCGCGGCGGGCGTGCAGGCGACCGTGCTGGTCAAGGTCGAGTACCTGAACCCCGGCGGCTCGTCGAAGGACCGCATCGCGACCCGCATCATCGACGCCGCCGAGCGCGACGGGCTGCTGAAGCCCGGCGGCACCATCGTGGAGCCGACCAGCGGCAACACCGGCATCGGCCTCGCCCTCGTCGCGCAGCAGCGCGGCTACCGCTGCGTGTTCGTGCTGCCGGACAAGGTGGGGGAGGACAAGCGCAACGTCCTCACCGCCTACGGGGCCGAGATCGTCGTGACGCCGACGGCCGTCGCTCCGGAGGACCCCGCCTCCTACTACTCCGTCTCGGACCGCCTCGCCCGCGAGATCCCCGGCGCCTTCAAGCCCAACCAGTATGCGAACCTCAACGGACCGCTCAGCCACTACGAGACCACGGGCCCCGAGATCTGGCGCGACACCGCCGGTCGGCTCACCCACTTCGTCGCGGGAGTCGGCACGGGCGGCACCATCAGCGGCGTCGGCCGCTACCTCAAGGAGGTGTCGGAGGGCCGCGTGCAGATCGTCGGCGCCGACCCCGAGGGCTCCGTCTACTCGGGCGGCGGCGGTCGCCCGTACCTGACCGAGGGCGTCGGCGAGGACTTCTGGCCGAGCGCGTACGACCCGAGCGTGGTCGACCGGATCATCGCCTCCAGCGACGCCGAGTCGTTCGCGATGACCCGCCGCCTCGCCCGCGAGGAGGGGCTGCTCGTCGGCGGATCGAGCGGGCTCGCCGTCTCCGTCGCGCTCAAGGCCGCCGCCGGTCTCGGGCCGGACGACGTGGTCGTCGTGCTCCTGCCGGACGGCGGGCGCGGCTACCTCGGCAAGATCTTCAACGACCGCTGGATGCGCTCCTACGGCTTCCTCGGGATGCGCGACGAGGGCACCGTCCGCGACGTGCTCCGCGCGCGGGCGGCGAGCGGGCAGGCCGACCTCCCGGCGCTCGTGCACGCGCACCCGACCGACACGATCCGCGACGCGATCGGCATCATGACCGAGTACGGCGTCTCGCAGCTCCCGGTGCTGACCGCCGAGCCGCCCGTCGTGATGGGCGAGGTCGTCGGAGCCGTCGACGAGCGAGAGCTGCTCGACCGCGTCTTCGCCGGATCCGCCTCGATGAACGACCCGCTCGGCGACTGCGTGGGCGACGCGCTCGCGCTGATCGGGCTCGGCGAGAGCATCACCGCCGCCCGCGCCGCGCTCACCGAGCACAGCGCCCTCCTCGTCACCGACGAGGGCAAGCCCGTCGCGGTGATCACCCGACAGGACCTCCTCACCTACGCCACGGCCTGACGGCCGCCGCCTCCGCACCTCCGACCCAGGGAGCCCGCACCATGCCCAAGAAGCAGCACTTCGACACCCGCGCCATCCACGCCGGCCAGGAGTTCGATCCGACCACCGGGGCGGTCGTGCCGCCCGTCTACATGACCTCCACGTTCGTCCAGGACGGCATCGGCGGTCTCCGGGGCGGCTACGAGTACGCCCGCTCGGCGAACCCCACGCGCGACTCGCTCCAGGAGCTCATCGCCTCGCTCGAGGGCGCGGACGTCGCCTACTCCTTCTCCTCGGGCCTCGCCGCCGAGGACACCCTGCTGCGCGCCGCCCTCGCGCCCGGCGACCACGTCGTCCTGGGCAACGACGCGTACGGCGGCAGCCACCGCCTGATCGACCGGGTGCACAGCGCCTGGGGCGTGCGCAACACGGCCGTCGACATGTCGAACCTCCGCGAGGTGCAGCGGGCGATCGTCCCCGGTGAGACGAAGATGCTCTGGGTCGAGACCCCGTCGAACCCGCTGATGACCATCAGCGACATCGCCGAGCTCGCCGACCTGGCCCACGCGCACGACCTGATCGTCGTCGTCGACAACACCTTCGCCTCCTCCGCCCTGCAGCAGCCGCTGGCCCTCGGTGCCGACGTGGTCGTGCACTCGACCACGAAGTACCTCGGCGGCCACTCGGACGTCGTCGGCGGCGCGCTCGCCCTGCGCTCGGGGCCGCTGGCCGAAAAGATCGCGTTCCTGCAGTTCGCGGTCGGAGCGATCTCGGGCCCGATGGACGCGTGGCTCACGGTGCGCGGCATCAAGACCCTCGGGGTGCGGATGGAGCGCCACTCCGTCAACGCGCAGGCGGTCGCCGAGTTCCTCGTCGAGCACCCGGCGGTGACGGCCGTGCACTACCCGGGCCTGCCCTCGCACCCCGGCCACGAGCTGGCGAAGCGCCAGATGTCGCGGTTCGGCGGGATGCTCTCGCTCGAGCTCGCGACGCCGCGCGCCGCCCGGAAGTTCGCCGAGTCGACCGAGCTGTTCCAGCTCGCGGAGTCGCTGGGCGGCGTCGAGTCGCTGATCGGCTACCCGAGCGAGATGACGCACGCGTCGGTGAAGGGCACGCCGCTCGAGGTCTCGGAATCGCTGGTGCGCCTCTCGGTGGGCCTCGAGGACTCGTCCGACCTGATCGCGGACCTGTCGGCGGCGCTGCCGAAGAAGTAGAGGCGGGAACGCCGCCCCGCGGGGCGGCATCTCGATGGTGCGCCCGATCCGGCCCCTGCCAGGATCGGGCGCATGACCTCCTCGCGCCGCTTCGTCGACCTCAGCCACACCGTCGCGGACGGGCTGGTGACCTACCCGGGCCTGCCCGCTCCGCGCATCCGGCCGCACCTCACGCGTGAGGCGTCCCGCGCCTCCTACGCGCCCGGCACCGAGTTCGCGATGGACGTCATCGAGATGATCGGCAACACGGGCACCTACCTCGACAGCCCGTTCCACCGCTACGAGGGCGGAGCCGATCTCGCCGCTCTCCCGCTCGAGACGCTGGTCGACCTGCCGACCGTCGTGGTCGACGCGACCGGAGCCAGCGAACGGGGCATCGGCTCGGACGCGGTCGCGGGACTCGACGTCCGCGGCGCCGCCGTCCTCCTCCGCACCGGCTGGGACGCGCACTTCGCCACGCCCGGGTACGGCAGGGGCGCCCCCTTCCTCAGCGGCGAGGCGGCGGAGGCGCTCGTCGCCGCCGGCGCGGTGCTGGTCGGCATCGACTCGGTGAACATCGACGACACGGAGTCGGGCGGATCGCGGCCCGCGCACTCGGCCCTCCTCGCCGCGGGAGTGCACGTCGTCGAGCACCTCACCGGCCTCGGCGGGCTGCCGGCGACAGGGGCGCGCTTCACCGCCGTGCCGCCGAAGGTGCGGGGCTTCGGGACCTTCCCGGTGCGGGCCTTCGCGGTCGTCGACGAGCCCTGACCGGCGCAGGGCCCCCGGGCGCCTCCGGCTAACCTGGACCGATGCATCCCGCTCTCGCCGCCGTCGGCCGGCGCGTCCGGCCCCGCACGCGCCTCGCGGCGCTGGGCCGTCGTGTCCGCCCCCGCACGCGGCTGCGCTCCGCGGCCCGGGTCGTCCGCTCCGCCCCTCAGCGCCTCTCGGAGCGCCGCGCCGCCGTGATCGCCGCCCGGCCGATCGACCACCCCTCGCCCGCGCTCCGGCGCGAGCTGCTGCTGCTCGACCTGGCCAACCGCTTCTCCCGCCGCTCCGCGGTCGATCCGGCGGGCGAGGTCGTGGTGACGATGACCACGCACGGCGAGCGGCTGCAGCGGGTCCACGTGGCGCTCGAGTCCATCGCCCGCGGCGACGCCCGGCCCGCGCGCCTGGTGCTCTGGCTCGACGACCCGGCCCTGCACGCCGACCTGCCCGCGCCGCTGCGACGCCTCCGCCGCCGCGGCGTCGAGATCCGCCTGGTCGACGGCTACCGCGTGCACACGAAGTACTACCCGCACCTGCTCTCGGGCCGGGCGGGGGAGCGCGACCTCGTCACCTCCGACGACGACATCGTGTACCCGCGCACCTGGCTGAGGGGCCTGCTCGACGCCCGCTCGCGCTACCCACGCGAGACCGTGCTCTGCTACCGCGCCCACCGGGTGGGGATCGTCGACGGCGCCGTGGCTCCGTACACGAGCTGGACGCCGGTCGCCGACACGCGCGCGTCGACCGATGTCTTCGGCACCTCCGTCTCCGGGCAGCTGCTGCCCGCCCCGCTCCTCGGCGAGATCGCCGCGCACGGGGAGGCGTTCCGCGAGATCGCCCCGGACGCCGACGACATCTGGCTGCACGTGCGCGCGGTCGACGCCGGTTACCGGATCGCGCAGATCGAGCCCCGGGCCCAGCTGTTCCCGTTCGTGCCGCGCACGCAGCAGTCCGGGCTCTACCTCGTCAACTACTGGGACGGCGGCAATGACCGCCAGGCCCGCGCGGCCTACACGCCCGAGGTGACGGCGCGGATCGCGGCGGACGCCTCCGCGAGAGGGGAGGTGCGCTGATGCGCCTGCTGTTCGTGAGCAACCTCTATCCGCCCCAGGTGCTCGGCGGATACGAGATGACCTGTGCGCGCGTCGCGGAGGCGATGGCGGCCCGCGGCCACACCGTGCGCGTGCTGACCACGCCGACCTACCTGCCGCCGGAGCCCTCGGGCGTCGAGGTGCACCGCACGTTGAGCCTGCGCACCTACTTCCCGCTGCCGCAGACGGGCGGCGAGATCGCTCAGCTGCTGCACCACGAGAGCGCCGTCTCGCGGTTCGAGAACACCCGCATCCTGCTCGAGGAGCTGCGCGACTTCGCGCCGACCCACGTGGTGGCCTTCAACCTGCTCGGGATCGGCGGCCTCGCGCTGATCGACCTGCTGCGGGCGGTGGAGGCCCCGTGGATGTGGAACCTCGGCGACCGCATCCCGAACGCCCTGGTCGACGGGCTGCCCGAGCGCGTGCTCCGCGTCTACGGCGCCCAGGCCCCCGACCACTTCGACCGCGGCGAGATCGTCGCGGTCAGCCGCTCGCTCGTCGACGCGATCGAGGCCGGCGGGCTGAGCCTGGGCGAGGTCGAGGTGATCGGGCGGGGAGTGTCCGTTCCCCCCGACACCGCGGAGCCGCGGCGCTACCGCGAGGGCGGGACCACCCGGTTCACGTTCGCCGCGTCGCTCGGCGAGCACAAGGGCGTCGGGCTGGTGCTGGAGGCGGCGGCGTCTCTCGCGGAGGAGACCCGCGACTTCCGCGTGGACCTCTACGGCGACGGAGACGTGGACGGCTGGCGCGCCCGGGCGGACGAGGCGGGCCTGGACGGCCTGGTCGAGTTCCACGGACCGACGCCCCACGCCGAGGTGCTCGCCGCGCACGGCCGCGCCGACGCGTTCCTCTTCCCGACCTGGGCCGGAGAGGCGTTCGGCGTCGCGCCGGTCGAGGCGGCCGCGGCGGGCGCCGTGCCGATCGTGACGGCGGCCAGCGGAGTCGCGGAGTTCCTCATCGACGGGGTCGACTGCATCAAGATCACCCGCTCCGCCCCGGCGCTCCTCGAGGCGATGCGGGACGTGGCGAGCGGGGAGGTGGACCTCGAGGCGCTCGGTCGGCGGGGCCGGGCCGCGGCGCGCGGACCGCTCTCGTTCGAGCGGTCCGTCGAGCTGATCGAGGCCTCGCTCGAGCGCCGCTCCCGGCCGGGCCTCGCCGACCGCCTCGCCGACACCACCCTCGAGGCCGACATCATGGACAAGGATCTGCGGGCGATGGACGTGCTCCACCGCCGCTTCTCCGGACGGGACCACGACGATGACCACTGACCACGACTTCCTCCAGGACCCCGGCTCCGCGCCCACCCGGCTCGGCCGCGGCGGCGTCGTGCTCCGCGACGCGGTGCACCGGCTGGTCGCCCCCTGGTTCGAGCAGGCGCGGCTGCGCACGGAGGAGCTGCGCGCCGAGACGGCGGCCCTGCGCGACGAGGTGGCCGGGCTGCGCGGCGAGCTGAGCGCGGTGCAGAGCGACGTCTCCGTGCTGCGCGACGAGTCGGCGGGCCTCCGGGCGGCGCTGGACGAGCTCAGCGCGTCGGTCGCGGCCGACCGCGCCTCGTCCGAGGCGGCGGGTGCGGCGGCCGCCGAGCAGGCCGCCGACACCGCGGCGGCTCTCGACGAGCGCGTCCGCGGGGCCGAGCTCGAACTGCGGGCGGTCACCCGGCGCCTCGCGGAGGCGCTCGACCGCTGAGGCGGCGAGGCCCGGTTTTCGCGGCGATCAGGCGGGGACCGCCGTCCGCGCGAGCAGCTCGGCGATGCGCCCGGTGCAGCCGCCGCAGCCCGTGCCGGCGCGGGTCGCCCGCCCGACGCAGGCGACCGTCCCGTGTCCCGCCGCAGCCGCATCGGTGATCACCGCCGCCGTCACGCCGTTGCACCAGCAGACCGTGGCATCGGGGGCGAACGGATCGCCGGTCGCCGCGGCACCCGCATCCGGGGCGTCCAAACGCAGGAGGCTCGACCGGTCCGCCGGCAGCTCCGAGCCCCGCTCGAAGAGGAGGCTGAGCTCGGCGCCGACCCTGGGCAGACCCACCGAGACGAACCCGCGCAGCACTCCTCCCGCGGTCACGAGCTTGGCGTAGCCCCCGCGGGCGGGGTCAGCCCACAGCGTCACTTCGAGGTGCTCCTCGCCCGGGCGGTGCGGGTCCCACGGCTCCGGGGCCACGTCGCCTCCTGCCACGAGGTCGACGCCCTCGGCCTTCAGCATCACGACCGCCGGTCGGGCGTCGGGGACGCGCTCCTCGCCGCAGCGGCCCTCCGCCTCCGCCCGGATCCGCGCTGCGAGCCGGTCCGCCTGCTCCCATCCCGGACCGATCAGTCCGCTCGGTCCGCCGGGCACGCGGCCGTCGGGGAGGGCCGAGCCGCGGGGGGCGACGTGCGCGCAGTCGCCGATCGCGAAGACGTCCGGGTCGCTCCAGCTGCGCAGCTGCTCATCGACGAGGATCCCGGTCGAGACGGCGAGCTCCGCGCCCGCGGCCAGCTCGACCCGCGCACCGACACCGCACGAGAGCACCAGCAGATCCCCCTCGATCTGCTTGCCGTCAGCGCAGACGAGCGCCTGGAAGTGCGCACGGCCGCGGTCGTCGTGCGCGAGCAGGACGCTCTCGGACCGGGCGTGCGCCACCATCTCGACGCCGGCCGCGCGGGCGGCCGCGGCCAGCATCCGCCCCCCGCCCGTGTCGAGATTGCGGGCCATCGGGATGTCGCCGTGGAAGACGACCACCACCTGCGCGCCCTGCTCGGCGGCGGCGAGGGCGAACTCGATCCCGAGCACTCCCGCCCCGAGCACGACGAGGCGAGCGCCGGAGCGCACGGCCTCGCGGACCACCCGGGCGTCGGCCAGGTCTCGCAGCGCCACCACCCTCTCCGGGAGGGGCCGGGAGCCCGCGTCGAGCGACTCCGGATCGGCGGCGCGCACCGTCCGCTCACGTCGGGCCCGCTCCATCCCGGCGAGGGTCGGCACGTTCGCCCGGGCGCCGGTCGCCAGGACGAGGCGGTCGTAGGGGAGCCGCTCGCCGTCGTGCAGCCGCACGACGTTCCGCGCGCGGTCGATCCCCACGACGGCCGCTCCCAGGCGCAGGACGACGCCCGCCGCCTCCGCCGCCGTCCGGTCGCCGAGGTCGAGGCGCTCGCGGGTCGCCCGGCCGACGGCGTACTCCGCGAGCAGGACACGGTTGTAGGGGTCGTCGCCCTCGGCGCCGACGACCGTCAGCGCGACCAGACCGGCCCGCACGGCCGGCAGCAGCTCCTCGACGAAGCGCGAGCCGACGGGTCCGTAGCCGATCAGGACGATCCGCTCGGGAGGTGTCTCAGGCATGTGCCGTCCCTTCCGCGCGGACCCAGACCCGCGTGCGCTTGAACTCGGGCATCGACGACACCGGGTCCACGACGGCCTCGGTGAGGAGGTTCGCGCACTGCTCACCCGCGTAGTGGAAGGGCAGGAACACCGTGTCGTGGCGGATGTCCGCGGTGACGCTCGCGCGGGCGCGGACCACGCCGCGCGCGTTCCCGATCGCCACAGGTGCTCCGTCGCTGACGCCGAGCCGGGAGGCGGTCGCCGGGTGGATCTCGAGTCGAGCCTCCGGGCGGGCCGCATCGAGCTCCGCGACCCGCCGGGTCTGGGTGCCCGACTGGTACTGCTGGAGGTAGCGGCCGGTCACCAGGGTCAGCTCCTCGCCGCGGTCCACGACGACGGGGACGGCGGGGATGACGGCGACCAGGCGCGCCCGGCCGTCGGGGTGCCCGAAGCGCTCAGCGAAGAGGCGCGGCGTCCCCGTGCCGCCCGCGGGGTAGGGCCAGTGGGCGGCGATCCCGGTGTCGAGCAGGGCGTGCGAGAGGCCGGAGTAGTCGGCCACGCCTCCCGCGGACGCGCGGGCCAGCTCGTCGAACACCTCCGCGGGGACGGTCGACCAGCTCGAGGGGGCGTCGAGACGGCGCGCCAGTTCGCTCATGATCCAGAGCTCGCTGCGCACTCCCGCCGGCGGGTCGATCGCCCGGCGGCGGCGGAGCACCCGGCCCTCGAGCGAGGTCATCGTGCCCTCCTCCTCCGCCCACTGCGGCACCGGGAGCACCACATCGGCCAGCGCGGCGGTCTCGGAGAGGAAGAAGTCGCAGACGACCAGCGTGTCCAGGGCCTCGAGCCCGGCGCGGACGGCGTCGGCGTCCGGAGCCGAGACGACCACGTTGGAGCCGTGCACCAGCAGGCAGTGCACGGAGCGTCCGAGCTCGGCGAGCAGGGCGGTGGCGGGCAGGCCCGGGCCGGGGATCGATTCGGGCGTCACGTCCCAGACGGCGGCGACGTGGCGCCGCGCCTCCGGATCGCGGATGGAGCGGTACCCCGGGAGCTGATCGGCCTTCTGGCCGTGCTCGCGTCCGCCCTGGCCGTTGCCCTGACCGGTGAGCGTGCCGTACCCCGACCCCTCGCGGCCCACCAGGCCGAGCACGAGAGCGAGGTTGATCGCGGCGGTCGCGGTGTCGGTGCCGTCGACGTGCTGTTCGACCCCGCGGCCGGTCAGCACGAACGACCGCCCCTCGGCGAGCCGGCGCGCCAGGGAGCGGAGGAGCGAGGTCGGCACGCCCGTGACCGCGGACGTGCGCTCCGGCCACCACGACGAGGCGCTGCGGCGCAGGGCCTCGACGCCGGTCGTGCGCGCGGCGAGGTAGGCGGTGTCGGCGAGGCCCTCAGCGAAGACCAGGTGGATCAGCCCGAGCAGGAGCGGCAGATCCGTCCCGGGGGCGGGCTGCAGATGCGTGCCGGCGCCGTCCTCCGTCAGCCGCGCGGTGGCCGAGCGGCGCGGGTCGACGACCACCAGGCCGCCCCGCGAGCGGGCACCGGCGAAGTGGGCGAGCAGCGGCGGCATCGTCGCGGCGACGTTCGAGCCCAGGAGCAGGATCGTGTCGGCGTCGTCGAGATCGGACACCGGGAACGGCAGTCCGCGATCGACGCCGAAGGCGCGGTTGCCGGCCGCCGCGGCCGAGGACATGCAGAAGCGGCCGTTGTAGTCGATCCGGGAGGTGCCGAGAGCGATCCGAGCGAACTTCCCGAGCTGGTAGGCCTTCTCGTTGGTGAGGCCCCCGCCGCCGAAGACGGCTACCGCGTCGGCGCCGTGCCGCTCCCGGACGCCGCGCACCGCCCCGGCGACCGCGTCGAGCGCCTCCTCCCACGACGCCTCCGCGAGGACGCCGTCGGCGCCCCGCAGCAGCGGGGAGACCAGGCGCTGTCCGCTCGCCAGCAGCTCGGCGGAGGTCCAGCCCTTGGCGCAGAGCCCGCCCCGGTTCGTCGGGAACTCCCTCCCCTCGACCGCCACGGGTACGGGGCCCGCCGCGGGTGTCAGCGTCATCGCGCACTGCAGGGCGCAGTACGGGCAGTGGGAGTCGGTCGGGGCGGGGGCGCTCATCGTCAGATCCGGGTCCCCGTCTTCGCGGCGAGGCGGAGGTAGACGCCGGCCGTGATCGCGAGCATCACCGCGTAGGCGCCGACGAACCAGCCCAGCGCCGTCGTGTAGTCGCCGAACTCGGTCTTGGAGAAGCCGAGCAGCTGGGGGATCACGAAGCCGCCGTAGGCGCCGATCGCCGAGATCAGGCCGAGCGCCGCGGCGGACGTGCGCTGGGCGCCGATGCCGTCGTCACCGCGCTGGCGGGCGCGGAGGGCGAACACCGTGGGGATCATGCGGTAGGTCGCGCCGTTGCCGATGCCGGCCGCCGAGAAGAGCACGAGGAAGCAGGCGAGGAAGAGCCAGAAGCTGCCGAGCGGCAGTGTCGCGATCACGCCGAGGATCCCGGCGCCCATGGCGACGAAGGCGAGGACCGTGACAGGCGCTCCGCCGAAGCGGTCGGCCAGACGGCCGCCGGAGGGGCGGGACAGCGAGCCCACCAGGGAGCCGAGGAACGCGAGGCCGACCGTCGCCGAGCCGACGGCGAAGCCGGAGAACTCGGGGAAGGTGTCGGCGATGAGCTTCGGGAACACGCCGGCGAATCCGATGAAGGACCCGAAGGTCCCGATGTAGAGCACGGCCAGCAGCCAGAGGTGCGGCTCGCGGAGCGCGGCGAGGGAGGCGGCGACGTCGGACTTCGCGGTCGAGAGGTTGTCCATGCGCTTGGCGGCGCCGATCATCGCCACGACGATCAGGGGGACCCAGAGGAAGCCGGCGATCGGCAGGTTCAGCGTGGCCGCGGCGCCGACGGTGATCGCGATCGGCACGACGAGCTGCGCGACGGAGGCGCCCAGGTTGCCGCCCGCGGCGTTGAGCCCCAGAGCCCAGCCCTTCTGCGCGTGCGGGTAGAAGAAGGTGATGTTCGCCATCGAGCTGGCGAAGTTGCCGCCGCCGAAGCCGGCGAGCGCGGCCACCAGGAGCATGACGCCGAACGGGGTCTCCGGATTCGAGACCGCGATGCCGAGTCCGACGCTCGGGATCAGCAGGAGGCCCGCCGACACGATCGTCCAGTTGCGGCCGCCGAAGCGGGGGACCATGAACGTGTACGGGATCCGCAGGGTGGCGCCGACGAGGCTCGGCATCGAGATGAGCCAGAAGATCTGCCCGGTGTCGAAGGCGAACCCGGCCGCCGGCAGCGAGACGACGACGACCGACCAGAGCTGCCAGACGACGAAGCCGAGGAACTCGGCGAAGATCGACCACCTCAGATTGCGAGCGGCGACGGAGCGTCCCTCCGCCTCCCACTGGGCGGGGTCCTCGGGGTTCCAGCCGTCGATCCAGCGGCCCGGCCGTCGGATGATGCCGGTGGATGTGGCGGCGGTCGTGGGGACGGTGGTCGGGGGTGCAGCAGTCATCGTGGTCCTCCGGAGGGTGGGCGGCGCGCGCGAGGGCGCGCTCGGGACGGGGAGGTGGAGCGGTGGTGGTGCGGGGAGGAGGCGTCAGGCGTTGCGCCCGAACAGCTCCGAGACGATGTCGACCAGCTCGCGGGCGGGCGGATCGACGGCGGTGAGGAGGGGAGCGGAGGCGAGGTCGGCCCCCGCGGAGGCGGCCAGGCCGGCGAAGTAGCCGGGCGCGAGCAGGTAGGTGGCGACCACGACGCGCGCGCCGGGGTGGGCGGCGCGCTCGGCGGCGACCGCCTCCGCGACCCGCGGCTCGGCGGCCGAGATGAACGAGGTGCTCACCTCGCGGCCGAGCTCGGCGGCGAGGAGGCGGCCGGTGGTCCAGCAGTCCGCGACGGCACCGGCGTCGCTCGAGCCGGCAGCGGCGAGCACGACGCGGTCGCCGTCGTCGAGCCCTGCCTCGTGGAGCCGGCGGGCGAGCACGCGCGCCAGGCGGGGATCGGGTCCGAGCGCGCCCGAGACCCGCACCGGCCGCTCCGCCTCCGCCGCGGCCTCGGCCAGGTCGACGTGCACGTGGTAGCCGGCCGAGAGCAGCAGCGGCACGACCACCGCCGGCCGGCCCGGCTCGAGAGAGCCCAGGGTCGCGGGGACGTCGGGCTGCTGCACGTCGACGAAGGAGTCGAGCACGTCCAGCGCCGGGTTGGCCCGGCGGACCGCCTCGACCAGCGCGGCGACGGCACGTCTCCCGTCGTCGTCGGAGGTCCCGTGGGACGCGGCGACCAGAGCGGTCCGCTGGGCGACCTCGATCGTGCCGTCGCTCTCGCGCACCTGCCAGGTGGCGAGGTGCAGCTCCGCTCGTGTGAAGCAGGCGCCGGTCTCGAGGTCGAAGACGTCCTTGTGCAGGGGCGAGGCGATCGTGGGCCGCTGCACCCCGTCGACCAGACGCGAGCCGACGATGCCGCGCGAGAGCACGGCCGCGCCGGTCGCGGGGTCGAGGTTCGAGACGGCCCGCACCCGCCCGTCGGGCAGGAGGAACAGGGCGAGCTGCACACCGCCGACCAGGGCGGCCTCGCCCCAGAGCGGCTCGAGGTCGCCGACGGCGCAGACCGGCACCCAGGTGGTGGCGGTCGCGGGGGCGAGCCGATCGAGGAGGGTCATCGCTGCGCCTTCTTCCTGCGGGTGGGCCACCGCATCCGGTCGGACGCGATGAGGCAACGGTAGGGATCGCGCGTTTCGTGCGAGCACGCCTCCGGTGTCACGGGCGTAACGAAGCCCTCACGGCCTGCGGCGCTCGCCGAGAGGCGCGCGTCACACGCTGTTACACCGGGGCAACGGCGGGGAAACGGGCCGTCCCTACGGTGGACGTCATGACTCCTGGAGCGAACCCCGCCGCCCGGCCCCGACGCGTGCTCGTCGTCGGAGCGGGACCCGCCGCGCACCGCCTGGTCGACGCGCTCGTCGCCCGGGCCGGCGACCAGGCGCTGGAGATCACCGTCCTCGGCGAGGAGGTGCACCGTCCCTACGACCGCGTCGCACTCTCGAAGCGCCTCGACGGCGAGCACGACCTGACTCTGGGCGACGGCGCTCTGTGGGAGTCGGCGCGGCTGATCACCTCCTCCCGTGTCGTCGCGATCGATCCCGACCGCCTGCGCGTCGAGCTCGCGGACGGCCGCTCCCTCGAGGGCGACGAGATCGTCCTGGCGACGGGCTCCTCCGCCACGGTCCCGCCGATCGAGGGCGCCGAGCACGGCCGCGTCTACCGCACGCTCGAGGACGTGGACGGGCTCGTCGCCGAGCTCGCCGCGTTCCGCGCCCGGCGCGGACGCCCCGCGATCGTGGTCGTGGTCGGCGGCGGTCTGCTCGGCCTCGAGGCGGCGGGAGGCGCGCACCGGCTCGGTGCGCGCACCGCCCTCGTCCACTCCGGCCGCTGGCTGATGAGCGCGCAGCTCGACGAGGGCGCCGGGCAGGCCCTCGGCCGCATCATCTCGGCGCAGGGGATCGCGCTGCACCTCGGCAACCGGCCCACCGCGATCCTCACCTCGCCGACGGGGACGGTGCTCGGCGTCGCGCTGACCGACGGCAGCAGCATCAGCGCCGATCTCGTGGTCTTCTCCATCGGGATCACGGCGCGCGACGAGCTCGCCCGAGCGGTCGGGATCGAGGTCGCACCGCGCGGAGGCGTGGTCGTCGACGAGGCCTGCCGCACCAGCAGGGCGGGAGTCTGGGCCATCGGCGAGGTCGCCGCGATCGCCGGCCGCACGGTCGGGCTCGTCGCACCCGCCAACGCGATGGCGGAGGTGGTCGCCGACCGGATCCTCGGCGGCGACGCGACCTTCCCGGGGGTCGACGACGCCACCAAGCTCAAGCTCTCGGGCGTGGAGGTCGCCAGCTTCGGCGACGCCCTCGGCACCACGGAGGGAGCGCTCGAGGTCGTCTACGCCGATCCGGCCCGCGGTCTCTACCAGAAGGTCGTCGTCTCGGACGATGCGCGCACGCTGCTCGGCGGGATGTTCGTCGGCGACGCGGGCCCCTACTCCTCCCTCCGCCCGCTGCTGGGGCGCGAGCTGCCGGCCGAGCCCGGCGCCTACCTCGCGGCGGCGGGGGCGGAGGCGCCCTCGGGCGACCTTCCGGACGACGCCCAGGTCTGCTCGTGCAACAACGTCTCGGTCGGCGAGGTCCGCCACGCGATCGGCGAGGGGTGCACCGAGCTGGGGCCGCTCAAGGCCTGCACCCGCGCGGGCACCCAGTGCGGATCGTGCGTGCCCCTGGTGAAGAAGCTGCTCGACACGGAGCTGATCCGTGCGGGCGTCGAGGTCTCCCGCGCCCTCTGCGAGCATGTGGCGCTCAGCCGCAGCGAGCTGTTCGAGTCGGTCCGCATCCTCGGGCTGCACTCGGCCGAGCAGGTGATGGAGCGCTTCGGCTCCGGGCTGGGCTGCGACGTGTGCAAGCCGGTGATCGCCTCCGTCCTCGCCACCCAGACGAACGCCTACATCCTCGACGGCGGCCAGGCGCCGCTGCAGGACACCAACGACCGCGCCCTGGCCAACATGCAGAAGGACGGCACCTACTCCGTCGTCCCGCGGATCCCCGGGGGCGAGATCACGCCGGCGAAGCTCAAGGTGATCGCCGAGGTCGCCGAGCAGTACGGCCTCTACACGAAGATCACCGGCGGGCAGCGGATCGACATGTTCGGCGCCCGCCTCGAGCAGCTGCCCGAGATCTGGCGCCTCCTCGTCGACGCCGGCTTCGAGTCGGGTCAGGCGTACGGCAAGTCGCTGCGCACGGTCAAGTCGTGCGTCGGATCGACCTGGTGCCGCTTCGGAGTCCAGGACGCGGTCGGGATGGCGGTCTTCCTCGAGGAGCGGTACCGGGGTCTCCGCTCGCCGCACAAGTTCAAGCTCGGGGTCAGCGGCTGCGCCCGCGAGTGCGCCGAGGCGCGGGGGAAGGACATCGGCGTCATCGCGAGCGACCTCGGCTGGAACCTCTACGTCGGCGGCAACGGCGGCTACCAGCCGGCGCACGCCCAGCTGCTCGCGCAGGACCTCGACGACGAGACCCTGGTGCGCTACATCGACCGCTACGTCATGTACTACGTGCGGACGGCCGAGCGGCTCCAGCGGACCGCACGCTGGCAGGAGGAGCTCCCCGGCGGACTCGAGCACGTGCGCGAGGTGGTCTGCGAGGACTCGCTCGGCATCGCCGCCGAGCTGGAGGCCGCCATGGCCACGCACGTCGACACCTACGTCGACGAGTGGGCGGCGACCCTCGCCGATCCCGACCGGCTCCGCCGCTTCCGCTCCTTCGTGAACGCCCCGGACACCGCGGATCCGCGCGTCGCGACCGTGCGCGAGCGCGGGCAGGTCCGGCCCGCCGGCCGGGACGAGAGACCGGACGGACCCGTGCTGGTCGCGGGGCCGAGGATCCCCGTCGGTCCGGCCGGGATCGGATCGGACTCGTGATGCAGCTCTCCCTCGACCTCGCCGGACGCCGTGTGCTCGTGATCGGCACCGCCTCCGGGACCCGCCGCGTGCTCGCCCGCTACCGAGCCGCCGGCGCACTCGTCGAGCGGCACGAGGCGGAGGACGCGCTCACCCCGGCGCCCCCGGCCCTGATCGTGTGGGTGGAGGGGCCGGCGCCGCTCCGAGCAGCGGCGGCCGAGCTCTGCCCCTGGATCGTCGACGAGGCCCCCGCGCCGACCCGGCCGGTCGGGCACGTCAGCATCGTCGGCGGCGGCCCCGGCGATCCGGATCTGATGACCCTCGCCGCCCGCCGCGCCCTCCGCGACGCGGACGTGGTGCTCTACGACCGGCTCGGTCCGCACGAGGGCCTGGCCGAGTGGGCGCCCGGCGCCGAGCTGATCGACGTCGGCAAGACGCCGGGTCATCATGCGGTGCCGCAGCACGAGATCGAGCGGCTGATGATCGAGCGGGCCCTCGCGGGTCTGGACGTCGTGCGCCTGAAGGGCGGCGATCCGTTCGTGTTCGGCCGCGGGTCGGAGGAGGTGCGCGCGTGCCGGCTCGCCGGCGTCGGCTCCACGGTCGTCCCCGGAGTGACCAGCGCGATCTCGGTGCCCGCCGCCGCCGGGATCCCGGTCACCCACCGCGAGGTCAGCAGGGCCTTCACCGTGGTCTCGGGCCATGCGCCGTTCAGCGAGCAGGAGCTCGGCCATCTGGCCGGGCTGGGCGGGACGATCGTGGTGCTGATGGGCGTGAACACCCTCCCGCACCTCGTCGCCGGGCTGCAGCGCGCCGGGATGCGCGCCGACACGCCCCTCGCGATCGTCGAGCGGGGCTGGTCGCGCGACCAGCGCACGACGGTCTCGTCGGTCGGCGGAGTGCTCGGCCTGCTCGCCGAGCTGGCACCGCGCTCGCCCGCCGTGATCGTCATCGGCGAGGTGGTCCGGCAGGCCGCGTGCCATGATGCGGGGGACCCCGAGAGCATCGCCCGAGCGGTCGATGCACTGACCGCGTGAGACCCCGAGGGGGCCGAGCATGACCGGCACCGATCCCGACGCCGCCGTGGGGTTCCGACCCGACCAGCTGGACGGCTTCCGCATCGGGGTCACCTCCGACCGCCGCTCCGAGGACCTGATCGCCGCGTTCGAGCGCCGCGGTGCCGCCGTCACGCACGCCCCCACCATCCGCATGCGCGGCGTCGACACCGAGGGCGCGCTCGAGGAGGAGACCCGCGCCATCGTCGCCGCCCGTCCCGACGTGCTCCTCGCCACCACCTCCTACGGCCTGCGGCGCTGGCTCGAGGCCGCGGACGCCGCGGGGATCGAGCTGGCCGACGCGCTGTCCTCCGCGCGGATCCTCGTCCGCGGACCCAAGGCGCGCGGAGCGATCCGTGCGGCGGGTCTCGACGACCACGGGATGAGCGAGCGCGAGACGACCACCTCCCTCGTCGACCTGGCCCTGCGCGAGGGCGTCGCCGGCCGCACGATCGCGGTGCAGCTGCACGGATTCACCGACCCGGCTCAGCTGCAGCGTCTCCGCGACGCCGGCGCCCGGGTGCTCACGGCCGCGCCCTACCGCTGGAGCGTGCACGAGGACTCCGCCCGGGTGCTGCGGCTGATCGACGCGGTCTGCGGAGGGGGCATCGACGCCGTCACCTTCACCAGCGCGCCGGCGGTGGAGGCGCTCTTCACGGTCGCGGAGGCCGCGGGCCGCCTCGACGACCTCCAGGCGGCCTTCCGCGAGACGGTGGTCGCCGCCGCCGTGGGCCCCGTGACCGCAGCACCCCTGGTCGAGGCAGGGATCCTCCCGGTCGTGCCGGACCGGTTCCGGATGGGCGCGCTCATCCGCCTGACCTGCGAGCACCTCGAGCAGGCGTCGCCCCGCATCGAGACGGCCTTCGGCGTTCTCGAGCTCCGAGGCCGGCACGCCGTCCTGGCCGGGACCCGGGTGGCGCTGACCCCGGTCGCGCTCGCGCTGTTCCGGACTCTCGTCGCCGCCGAGGGCGCGACCGTCGCGCGTCACGTCCTCGCGGCCTCCGCGCCGGAGGCTCTCGACGACCACGCGGTCGACGTCGCCGTCAGCCGCCTCCGTCAGGCCCTCCCCGAACCGCGGCTCGTGGCGACGGTGATCAAGCGCGGCTACCGGCTCGCGACCCCGCTCTGAGCGCCGGGCGCGGTGCCACACTGATTGCGTGGGCAGGCTGAGGGTCGTCGTCGCGCCCGACTCCTTCAAGGGGTCGGCGAGCGCGGTCGAGGTCGCGCGGGCGATCGCCGAGGGCTGGAGCGCTGCGCGCCCGGGGGACGAGATCGTCCTCGCGCCGATGGCCGACGGAGGAGAGGGCACGGTCGAGGCCTTAGCACTCGCGGTCCCGGGGTCGCTTCGGCGGCCGGTCGTCGTCCCCGGCCCGGACGACCGGCCGGTCCGCGCCTGGTGGCTGCTGCTCCCCGACGGGACAGCCGTCGTCGAGCTCGCCTCCACGAGCGGCATCACGCTGCTCGACCCGCTCCGACCGCTCACCGCGCACACGCGCGGCTTCGGCCGCGCGATCGCCGCCGCCCTCGACGCGGGGGCGCACGCCCTGCTGCTGGCGATCGGCGGCAGCGCCTCGACCGACGGCGGAGTCGGAGCGCTCCGCGAGCTCGGCGCACGCTTCTCCACCGCCTCCGGCCGCGACCTCGGCGAGGGAGGCGGTGCGCTGCCCGCGCTCGCCGCCGCCGACCTCCGCGCGCTGCGTCCTCTGCCGCCCGGAGGCGCGGTCGTGCTCAGCGACGTCGCGACCCCGCTGCTCGGCGACTCCGGGGCGGCCCGCGTCTTCGGACCGCAGAAGGGGGCCGGCCCCGAGGACGTCCTCCTCCTCGAGAGCGGCCTCCGCCGTCTCGCCGCGCACCTGGACGCGGATCCCGATGCGCCGGGCTCCGGGGCGGCGGGCGGGACGGGCTTCGGGCTGCTCGCCTGGGGCGCGCGCCCGACCTCCGGCGCCGACGCCGTCGGACGGGCGATCGGGCTCCCGGCGCTCCTCGCGGGCGCGGACGTCGTCATCACGGGGGAGGGGCGCTTCGACGCGCAGTCCGCCGCCGGCAAGGTCCCGGTGCACGTCCTCGCGCTCGCCGAGGCGGCCGGGGCGCGGACGCTCCTCGTCGCCGGGGCGATCGCGACGCCGACTCCCGGCTTCACCGCGGCGGTGTCGCTGACGGAGGCGGCGGGCTCCTCGTCCGCGGCCCTCGCGGACCCGCTCCCGCACCTGCGCGCCGTCGCCCGGGAGTGGGCCGCGCAGCTCCTCTGACCGTTCGCGGTGTCGGTGGTCGGGCGCACCGTCCGGGCATGCACCGCGATGCGATCCGACCACCACATCTTGTGGTCGAGCCGCCGCGCGGACCCCACCGGTCGGGCATGCCGACACGCCGTGGCGCGTTGTACATAGTGAACGGGATCCTTCTGTCCACACCTGTGGATGGTTCGTCCGGATCCGCGTCCTTCCGCGGTTCCACGGGCTCCGGCCTGTGGATGAACGGGCGAGGAACCGGTGGATAACTACACGGCTGTAACTACTACGTCTAGTGGGCTGACACCGGCCCGCCCCCTATATGTAGTATTGCTGAGCAGGTCGGAGCGAGAGCCCCACCGGCACCCAGAACTCACCCGGACCACCCTCCGACCCCGCCCGCATCGCGAGCCGCCGGTCGGGGAGCGGCACCGGGACACCCCCTCCGAAAGGCGACACCCATGGCTGTGACGGTCTACACCAAGCCCTCCTGCGTCCAGTGCACCGCGACGTACCGCGCCCTCGACAGCAAGGGCATCGACTACGAGGTGTTCGACCTCTCCGTGGACGAGAAGGCCCTCGAGGCCGTCAAGGCCCTCGGCTACCTCCAGGCGCCGGTCGTCATCACGGACGACGACCACTGGTCCGGCTTCCGCCCCGACAAGATCGCGACCCTCTGAGGCGCACGGGCGGCGATCCGCGACGTCGTCGGCGGGCGCCGTAGCGCCGCTGCGGCTTCCTCCTCCGCCTTGCGGCTCACCACGCAGTCGCCTCAGAGGCGGGACCGAGAACAGCAGCTGACGGGGAGAGGGGCCGAAGGATGAGCGGGCTCGTGTACTTCTCCAGCAGCTCGGGGAACACGCACCGGTTCATCGAGAAGCTCGGACGGCCGGCGCAGCGCATCCCGCTCCACGCCCGCCGCGACGGAGCCGCCCTCGACACGCTCCACGTCCACGAGCCGTACGTGCTCGTCCTCCCCACCTACGGCGGCGGCAACGGCGGAGGAGCGGTCCCCAAGCAGGTCATCCGGTTCCTCAACGATCCGTGCAACCGCTCCCTGATCCGCGGCGTCATCGGCGCCGGCAACACGAACTTCGGCGAGGCGTACTGCCTCGCCGGCGACATCATCGCCCGCAAGTGCGAGGTGCCGCACCTCTATCGATTCGAAGTATTCGGAACACCCGACGACGTCCGCGCCGTCGACGAAGGATTGGACACGTTTTGGACGCAGCAGTGATCGACGCTCCCCGCGACGCCGCACAGATGGACTACCACTCGCTCAACGCGATGCTGAACCTCTACGGCCCGAACGGAGAGATCCAGTTCGACAAGGACCGCGAGGCCGCTCGCGAGTTCTTCCTGCAGCACGTCAACCAGAACACGGTGTTCTTCCACACGCTCAAGGAGCGCCTCGACTACCTGGTCGAGAAGGAGTACTACGAGCAGGCCGTGCTCGACCAGTACTCGTTCGAGTTCATCCAGCAGCTCAACGACCTGGCGTACTCGAAGAAGTTCCGTTTCGCGACCTTCCTCGGCGCGTTCAAGTACTACACCTCGTACACGCTCAAGACGTTCGACGGGAAGCGCTACCTCGAGCGCTTCGAGGACCGCGTCGTGATGACCGCCCTCGGCCTCGCCCAGGGCGACGAGACGCTCGCGACCGCCCTCGTCGAGGAGATCGTCGCCGGCCGCTTCCAGCCCGCGACCCCGACCTTCCTCAACACAGGCAAGGCCCAGCGCGGCGAGCTCGTCTCCTGCTTCCTGCTGCGCATCGAGGACAACATGGAGTCGATCGCCCGCGGCATCAACTCCGCGCTCCAGCTCTCCAAGCGCGGCGGCGGCGTCGCCCTCTCGCTCTCGAACATCCGCGAGGCCGGCGCCCCGATCAAGCAGATCGAGAACCAGTCCTCGGGCATCATCCCCGTGATGAAGCTCCTCGAGGACAGCTTCAGCTACGCCAACCAGCTCGGCGCGCGCCAGGGCGCGGGAGCGGTGTACCTCTCGGCGCACCACCCCGACATCCTCCGCTTCCTCGACACCAAGCGCGAGAACGCCGACGAGAAGATCCGCATCAAGACGCTCTCCCTCGGCGTCGTCGTGCCCGACATCACGTTCGAGCTCGCGAAGAACAACGAGGACATGTACCTCTTCTCGCCCTACGACGTCGAGCGGGTCTACGGCATCCCCTTCGGCGACATCTCCCTCTCGGAGAAGTACCGCGAGATGGTCGACGACCCGCGCATCAAGAAGACCAAGATCTCGGCGCGCGAGTTCTTCCAGACCATCGCCGAGATCCAGTTCGAGTCGGGCTACCCCTACATCGTGTTCGAGGACACGGTGAACCAGGCGAACCCGATCAAGGGCCGCATCAACATGTCCAACCTCTGCTCCGAGATCCTCCAGGTCAACACTCCGACGACCTACAACGAGGACCTCTCCTACGCGCAGATCGGCAAGGACATCTCCTGCAACCTCGGGTCGCTGAACATCGCGCTGACGATGGACTCGCCCGACTTCGGCCGCACCATCGAGACCGCGATCCGCGGCCTCACCTCGGTGTCCGACCAGTCGCACATCACCTCGGTCCGCTCGATCGAGGACGGCAACGACAAGTCGCACGCCATCGGCCTCGGCCAGATGAACCTGCACGGCTACCTCGCCCGCGAGCGGATCCACTACGGATCCGAGGAGGGCATCGACTTCACCAACATCTACTTCTACTCGGTGCTGTTCCACGCCCTGCGCGCCTCCAACAACCTCTCCATCGAGCGCGGCACCACCTTCGAGGGCTTCGCCGACTCGAAGTACGCCTCGGGCGAGTTCTTCGACACCTACACCGAGAAGGAGTGGGCGCCGGCCACCGAGCGCGTCTCCCGCCTCTTCGCCGACTCGGGCATCGCGGTCCCCACCCGGGACGACTGGCGTGCGCTCAAGGCCTCGGTCATGGAGCACGGCATCTACAACCAGAACCTGCAGGCCGTCCCGCCGACCGGCTCGATCTCGTACATCAACAACTCGACGTCCTCGATCCACCCGATCGCGTCGAAGATCGAGATCCGCAAGGAGGGCAAGCTCGGCCGCGTCTACTACCCGGCGCCGTTCATGACGAACGACAACCTGGAGTACTACCAGGACGCGTACGAGATCGGCTACGAGAAGATCATCGACACCTACGCCGCCGCCACGCAGCACGTCGACCAGGGCCTCTCGCTCACGCTCTTCTTCAAGGACACGGCGACCACCCGCGACGTCAACCGCGCCCAGATCTACGCCTGGCGCAAGGGCATCAAGACGATCTACTACATCCGCATCCGTCAGCTGGCGCTCGAGGGCACCGAGCTCGACCAGTGCGTCTCGTGCATGCTCTAGAGCACGCAGCCCCACCCCCCTCCGCACGACCCATCCGCAGCAGCGAGAAGGAATCATGACTCCCCCCGAGAAGCTCAAGCTCGTCGACTCCGTCCAGGCGATCAACTGGAACCGGATCCAGGACGACAAGGACGTCGAGGTGTGGAACCGCCTCACGAGCAACTTCTGGCTGCCCGAGAAGGTCCCGCTGTCGAACGACATCCAGTCGTGGAACACGCTCACGCACCAGGAGCAGCAGCTCACCATGCGCGTGTTCACCGGGCTCACCCTGCTCGACACCGTGCAGGGCACCGTCGGCGCCGTCTCGCTCATCCCGGACGCGATCACGCCTCACGAGGAGGCCGTCTACACGAACATCGCGTTCATGGAGTCGGTCCACGCCAAGTCGTACTCCTCGGTGTTCTCGACCCTGTCGAACACCCAGGACATCGACGAGGCCTTCCGCTGGTCGATGGAGAACCCGAACCTGCAGAAGAAGGCGTCCATCGTGATGGACTACTACCGCGGCGACGACCCGCTGAAGCGGAAGGTCGCCTCCACGCTGCTGGAGTCGTTCCTCTTCTACTCGGGCTTCTACCTGCCGATGTACTGGTCCTCGCGCGCCAAGCTCACCAACACGGCCGACCTCGTGCGCCTGATCATCCGCGACGAGGCCGTGCACGGCTACTACATCGGCTACAAGTTCCAGAAGGGACTCGAGCGGGTCGACCAGGCCAAGCGCGACGAGATCAAGGACTACACGTTCTCGCTGCTCTACGAGCTCTACGACAACGAGGCGCAGTACACGCAGGACCTCTACGACCAGCTCGGCCTGACCGAGGACGTCAAGAAGTTCCTGCACTACAACGCCAACAAGGCGCTGATGAACCTCGGCTACGAGCCGATGTTCCCCAAGCAGGTCACCGATGTGAACCCCGCGATCCTGTCGGCCCTCTCGCCCAACGCGGACGAGAACCACGACTTCTTCTCGGGCTCCGGCTCCTCCTACGTGATCGGCAAGGCCGTGAACACCGAGGACGAGGACTGGGACTTCTAGGCGTCGACACCACGTCCCGGCCTCCACGGCGAACGGCCCCTCCCCTCGCGGGTGAGGGGCCGTTCCTCGTCTCCGGGCGGCGGGCGGGCGCCGGGTCACCGCACCCGGCGAGGCGCCGCCCTGTCGCCGAGGCGCCGTCCTGTCGGCGGCGCCTCGCGCGGCACGTCGGTGTCTCGCGGAGCGGGGCCGGAGCGGCCGTCGTGCGCGCCTCAGAGGGCCAGGCGCATCAGCACCCGGGGGAAGCCGTCGAGCACCGAGGTCGTGTCCGCGGCCTTCTCGAAGCCGGCGCGCTCGAACAGCGAGCGCGTGCCGACGTACGCCATCGTCCGGTCGACCTCCGTGCCGGCGTTGTCGACCGGGTAGCCCTCGATCGCCGGTGCCCCGTGGGCTCGGGCGAACTCGACGGCGCCCTCGAGCAGCGGATGCGAGATCCCGCGCCCGCGGAAGCCGGGCCGCACGCGGAGGCACCACACGCTCCATGCGTCGAGGGCGTCCACGTGCGGGATGCGCCGGTTCGTCGCGTAGCTCGTGTCGGCCCGGGGGTGCACCGCCGCCCAGCCGACCACCTGGTCGCCGTCGTACGCGAGGACGCCGGGCGGAGGGTCCTCCGCGACGAGCTCCCGCACCCGGGCGCCGCGAGCGGGACCGGCGAGAGCCCGGTTCTCGACGGAGGAGCGGAGCCGGTAGCTCAGGCACCAGCACACGCTCGCGTCGGGGCGCTTCGGGCCGACCATCGTCGCCAGGTCGTCGAAGACGGTGGCCGCGCGCACCTCGATCGTCATGGCGGCAGCCTTCCACCGTCGGGATACGCGGACAAGCCGTTCAGAACTCAGGACGAACGACGAAGGACTCCCTCCCTGCCGCGGAATCGGCGTCGCGGCACCACGTTCGTCCGGCATCCTCAACGCCCTCCGCCGATTCACCACTCCACCGGATGAATCGCACCAGCGCCCCCTGTTGGACGGCGCCCAGGCGGGGCGCCTACCGTGGACGAGGTATCCAACGAAGGAGCACTCCCTGTGAAGCACGTCCCCCTCGGCACCTCCGGTGTCGACTCCCCGAACGTCGTCCTCGGCCTCATGCGCATCCCCGAGATGAGCGACGAGGCGATCCGCGGCCTCGTCGGCGCCGCCCGCGACTCCGGCATCGACTTCTTCGACCACGCCGACGTGTACGGCGGCGAGCTGCACCGCTGCGAGGAGCGCTTCGCCGAGGCGATGGCGCTCACCCCGTCGGAGCGCGAGCAGGTCGTCCTGCAGACCAAGGCGGGCATCGTCCCGGACGGCCCCTACTTCGACTTCTCGTACGAGCACCTGATCGCCTCGGTCGAGGGCTCGCTGAAGGCGCTGCGCACCGACTACGTCGACGTGCTGCTCCTGCACCGGCCCGACGCGCTCGTCGAGCCCGATGAGGTGGCCCGCGCGTTCGACGAGCTGCACGCGTCCGGCAAGGTGAAGCACTTCGGCGTCTCGAACCAGACGCCGTACCAGATCGAGCTGTTGAAGAAGTCGCTGAACCAGCCGATCGTGGCGAACCAGCTGCAGCTCTCGATCACCCATGCGCCGCTGATCGCGCAGGGCGTCGCCTCCAACATGGTCGGCGAGGACCAGTCCGTCATGCGCGACGCCGGCATCCTCGACTACTGCCGCCTGAACGACATCACCGTGCAGGCCTGGTCGCCCTTCCAGGCGGGGTTCTTCACCGGCGTCTTCCTCGACAACCCGGCCTATCCCGAGCTGAACGCCGTCATCGACCGGCTCGCAGCGACGTACGGGGTCCCGGCGATCGCCGTGGCCACCGCCTGGATCACCCGCCACCCGGCGGGCATGCAGGTCGTGCTCGGCACGACGAACGAGCAGCGCGTGCGCGATGCGGCCCTCGGCTCCGATCTGCCGCTCACGCGGCCGGAGTGGTACGAGCTGTTCCGCGCGGCGGGCTACCTCGTCCCCTAGAGCTCCCACCCCGGAGGAAATGCGCGTCGGCGCAGAGAGGCACGGACTCCCCGGAGTCCGTGCCTCTTCCCGTCCCCGCGAGACGCCGGTCGGAACGCCCGTCGCGGTATGCCGTGGACCGAAGCGGCATCTCGCGGGGGAGGGGCGGGAATAGGAACGGCACCCCTGCGTTGAACTTGAGCGTAACCGACTCAACTTCCTCAGGAGGACAGGTGCCCGACAACTACAGCGAGGCCGGAGCGAGCTCGTTCGACGACTTCCTCGCCCGCTACCTCGACGGTGAGCGCGCCCGCGCGGCGCGGTCGATCGACCTCAGCCGATTCCTCACCGCCCGTACCCGCGACATCCTGCAGTCCGCAGGACGCTTCGCCCTCGAGCGCGGCCAGACCGAGCTCGACGCCCTGCACGTGCTCCGCGTGCTCATCGACGACGAGACCGTCTCGCAGGCCGTGCGCCGCATCGGCGTCGACCCCGCCGCCATCGCCACCGCCGCGGAGGCGCGCCTCCCGCAGGCCGACGAGGCCCACGCCTCGCAGAACGCGGCCACCATCACCCCCAGCGCGCAGCGCGCGCTGTTCCACGCCTACCAGGTCGCCCGCTCCAGCGGCTCGACCTACATCGAGCCCGAGCACCTCTTCTTCGCGCTCGTGCTCGGCCAGGACGCCCCCGCCGGGCAGGTCCTCGCCCGCGCCGGCGTCACCGCCGAGGCCCTCACCCAGGGCATGCGCGAAACCGAGGCCCCGCAGCAGCAGGAGGCGGGACAGCCCGCCTCCGACACTCCGATGCTCGACAAGTTCGGCACCGACCTCACCGCTCTCGCCCGCGAGGGCCGGCTCGACCCGGTCATCGGGCGCGCCGACGAGATCGAGCAGACCGTCGAGATCCTCAGCCGCCGCACCAAGAACAACCCGGTGCTCGTCGGCGAGGCCGGCGTCGGCAAGACCGCGATCGTCGAGGGCCTCGCCCGCGCGATCGTGGCGGAGGAGGTCCCCGAGCAGCTGCGCGGCAAGCGCGTGATCTCCCTCGACCTCCCCGGCATGCTGGCCGGCACCCGCTACCGCGGCGACTTCGAGGAGCGCCTCACCGGCACCATGGACGAGATCGCGGCGCACTCCGGCGAGCTGATCGTCTTCATCGACGAGGTCCACACCGTGGTCGGTGCGGGCGGCGGCGGCGAGGGCGGCATGGACGCGGGCAACATCCTCAAGCCGCGTCTGGCCCGGGGCGAGCTGCACCTCGTCGGCGCCACCACGCTCAAGGAGTACCGCACCATCGAGAAGGACCCGGCACTGGAGCGGCGCTTCCAGCCGGTCCGCGTCGGCGAGCCCGGCATCGAGGACGCGGTCGCCATCCTGCACGGCCTGCGCCCCGCCTACGAGGAGCACCACCGCGTGCGCTTCACGGACGAGGCCCTGCGCGCCTCCGTCGAGCTCTCGGCCCGGTACCTCACCGACCGCGTGCTGCCCGACAAGGCGATCGACCTGATCGACCAGGCCGGCGCGCGCCTCCGCCTCCGCCTCGGAGCCGGCGTCGACACCGGAGCTCTGCTCGAGCGTCTGGCGACCCTGGAGGCCGACAAGAACGCGGCCGTCTCGGCCGAGCACTACGAGGAGGCGTCCCGCGTCCGCGACGAGATCAGCGCCGTGCAGGCGGAGCTCGACGCGGCCACCGGCAGTGCCCCCGCGGAAGCGGTCGTCGGCGAGACCGAGATCGCGGCCGTCATCGCCCGCGCCACCGGCATCCCGGTGTCGCGGCTCACGGAGGGGGAGCGCGAGCGCCTCGCGCACCTCGAGACCGAGCTGCACCAGCGGGTCATCGGCCAGGACGACGCGGTCACCGCGGTCGCCCGGGCTGTCCGTCGCAGCCGCACAGGCCTCGGCGACTCCTCGCGCCCGGTCGGCTCGTTCCTCTTCCTCGGCCCGACCGGTGTCGGCAAGACGGAGCTGGCGCGCACCCTCGCGGGCTCCCTCTTCGCCGATGAGCAGTCGGTCATCCGCTTCGACATGAGCGAGTTCGGCGAGCGTCACACGGTCTCGCGGCTGGTCGGCGCCCCTCCCGGGTACGTCGGCTACGACGAGGCCGGTCAGCTGACCGAGCGCGTGCGCCGGAACCCGTACTCGGTGGTCCTCTTCGACGAGATCGAGAAGGCGCACCCCGACGTGTTCAACCTGCTGCTGCAGGTGCTCGACGACGGGCGTCTGACCGACGGCCAGGGGCGGACGGTCGACTTCCGCAACACGGTGATCATCATGACCTCGAACCTCGGCTCGGAGTTCCTGGCCTCGCGGTCGGGTGCGCTCGGCTTCGTCGCTCAGAGCGACGCGTCGGCCGAGGGCTTCGCCTCGGAGAAGGACCTGCGGGATCGCGTCATGGGCCGTCTCCGCGAGGCGATGCGCCCCGAGTTCCTCAACCGGATCGACGAGATCGTCCTGTTCCGCCGCCTCGGCCGCGAGCAGCTGCGGGAGATCGTCGGCATCGTCCTCGACACCACGCGCTCCCGCCTCGCTCCCCGCGAGGTGACGCTCGAGGTGACGGAGGCGGCCGTCGACTGGCTCGCCGAGAACGGCTACGAGCCGCAGTACGGCGCCCGGCCCCTGCGCCGGCTCGTCCAGCGCTCCATCGACGACCGGATCGCCGACCTGTTCGTCAGCGGCGAAGTCTCCGACGGAGGCGCGGTCCGCGTCGACGCCGTCGGCGGCGAGCTGCTGGTGACCTCGGCCGCCGCCCTCCCGCTGGCCGCGTAGCCGGTCCCGCTCCGACCCCCGTCCCTCCTCCTCCCGCGAGACACCGCTCGTGACGACGGCACCGTCCGTCATCGTGAGCGGCGCCCGCAGAGGGGGAGGGGCGGGGGTCTTCGCGTCCCCACGGCTTGCCACAGCGGTCCGGGCGGGATAGACACGAGAGCACGAGAACCGGAGGCACGATGTCGAACCCGCGCTACTACGACCCCGTGGGCAAGGCGGTCCGGGCGCTGCTCGTGCTGAGCCTCGTCTGCTTCGCCCTGGCGGTGGGCATGTTCGCCCTCGACATCGTTATGCCCGGCACCATGACGGACGAGCGACGGCCCTGGGCCGAGGCCAGCGGGGCGCTCGCCTCGTTCGGCGTGCTGGCCCTCATCGTCTACTTCGCGACCGTCGCGATCGTCGGCGCGATCCGGGGCCGCGGGCAGTAGGCCCGGCTCCGACGCCGTCGTCCGACAGGAACGCGTCCGGCCCGCGGGATCCGAGGATCCTCGCGGGCCGGACGCGTTCTCGCGAGCCGTCAGGCGCCGGTCAGGGGCACTTCTTCGCGGTGATCGTCACCTTCAGCGTGGCGTCCGGAGCGACGGGGGAGCCGCCGGCCGGCTCCTGCCCGGTGACCTGGCCGGCGTCGGGCGCCTTCGGGTCCTCGGCGCAGGCGAGCGTGATCTTCGTGAAGCCGGCTGCGCCGAAGGCGTTCTTCGCGGCCTCCAGATCCTGGCCCGTCACGTTCGGCACGGTCTTCTGGTTGCCGGAGCTGGTGAACACGGTGATCGCGGTGCCGCGCGGGGCCGAGCCCGACGGGTCGGCGCGGGTGACCGTCCCGACCGCGGCGTCGCTCGCCTCCGTGCCGCCCTGCACGACGCCGAAGCCGGCCGCCTCGAGCTTGGCCTCGGCGTCGGCGGAGGAGAGCCCGACGACATCCGGGATGTCGACCTTCGGGACGACCTGCAGCGAGCCGTCGGCCTCCGGGAACTCCGTCCCGCCGTACGTCGCGTCGGCGGCGCGCATGACGACCGGCCAGATGCGGTGGCGCGCGGTGGCGGCGGATCCGGAGTCGAAGGAGTAGCGGCCGAGGCGCAGGTTCGCGTCACCCTTCACGTTGAACACGCCGACGGCGGTCGCGACGCGGGTGCTCGCTCCGGTCATCCAGGTGGCCTTCGCGTCGTCGGTGGTGCCGGTCTTGCCGATCAGCGGAACGCCGTCGCCGGTGCGGGAGGCCACGGCCGTCCCGCCGCCGGTGAAGGTCGCCTGCAGCGCGACGGCCGCGGTGGCGGCGACGTTGCGGTCGATCGACTGGCGGCAGTTCGCCGGGGGCACCGGCTGGTCGGCTCCGGCGGAGTCGGTGATGCGGTCGATCGCGACGGGGTCGCAGGTCGTGCCGCCGGAGGCGATGGTGGCGAAGGCGCCGGCCATCGAGAGGGGCGAGACGTAGTTCGTGCCGAGCACCGACGACGGGTTGTGCTCGAGCTCCTCGCCGCTGCCCTGCTTCACGCCCATGTCGACCGCGGTGTCGCGGATGCCGCACAGGTCGAGCTCACGGGCCATGCCGACGAAGCCGGTGTTGAGGGAGGTCTTCGTGAAGGACACCGGGGTGCCGACCTCGCCGGTGCCGCCCTCGTCGTTCTTCGCGCTCGTCTCGTTGCTCGTGTCGGTGCCGCCGGAGACGCAGGAGTCCGTGAAGGTGCCCCAGGTGGACTTGCGCGTCCCGTCGACCGACTCGTTGATGCTGTGGCCCTCTTTCAGCCACTCCACCAGGGTGAAGAGCTTGTAGGTCGAGCCCGGCTGGATCCCGGAGGATCCGCCGTTGGCCCGATCGGTGCTGTAGTTCACGGCGCTGTAGGACGGGTCGGTCGTGAGGACGTCCGGATCCTGCGAGTACTTCTTGTTCTGCGTCATCGCGAGCACGCGCCCGGATCCGACCTCGACGCTGACGGAGACGGCTCCGACGTCGAAGTTCCAGGTCTGCGGGACCTGCGCGTCGACGGCGGCGACGGCCGCATCCTGCAGGCCGACGTCGAGCGTCGTGTAGACGTCGAGGCCGCCGCGGCGGAAGTTGGTCCAGCGGGTGTCCTCGTCGGCGCCGAAGATCTCGTTGTTCTTCAGGACGTTGGTGACGTAGTCGCAGAAGAAGCCCGCGTTGCCCGCGGTCGAGCAGCCGGTGCTGGGCTGGGTGATGCGGGGCTCGATCGGAGCGGCGACGGCGGCGTCGTGGTCCTCCTGCGAGATCTTCCCCTCCTCGAGCATCTTGCCGATGATGTAGTCGCGGCGGTCCTTGTTGCGGGCGTAGCCGTTCGCGGCGCCGTTGTCCGGGTTGTCGGGCTGGTCGATCCGCAGGACGGCCGGGTTGTTGACGATCGCGATGAGGCTCGCGGCCTGGGCGATCGAGAGGTCCGCGGCCGAGGTCGCGTAGTAGTAGTTCGCGGCGGTCTCGAGGCCGTAGGTGGTGCCTCCGAAGAACGCGATGTTGAGGTAGCCCTGGAGGATCTGGTCCTTGGTGTACTGCTTCTCGAGGCCGATGGCGAGCTTCATCTCGCGGAGCTTGCGCTCGGGGGAGGTACGGGTGGCCTCGTCGATCGCGGCCGCGCGCTCGGCGTCGTCCGAGATGTTGCGGACTGCCTTCTCGACGAGGACGTTCTTCACGTACTGCTGGGTGATCGAGGATCCGCCCTGCACGTCGTTGCCGAGCACGTAGGTCTGCGCGACGGCGCGGAGGGTGCCGGGGAGGTCGACTCCGCCGTGGTCGTAGAAGCGGGGGTCCTCACCCGAGACGGCGGCGTCCTTGGCGGCCTGGGCGATGCGGTCGAGCGGCACCTCGACGCGGTTCTCGACGTAGAAGGAGGCGAGCAGCTGCGGGCCGTCGGAGCCGGTCGCGTAGATGTTGCTCTTCTCGGAGAGCTTGTCGACCTCGAGGTAGTCGGGCAGGCCGTCGAAGACGCCGATCGACTGGTTCGCGGCGACTCCGGCGAGCGCCACGGCCGGGGTGACGGTGGCGGTCACGAGGACTCCGGCCACGACGCTCATGCCCAGGAAGCCCACGATCGCCTTGACCACACCGCCGGTGGTCCTTCTGTCGGACGCCAAACCTTCTCCTTCGCGAATCCCCCCGGATGCTGCGACGACCGCGGCCGACGCCCTGCACGCTCCGTGCGGCAGGTCAACCTCGACAGACTAACCCGAGAGCCCCCGAAGACGAAGGCCCGGCCAGAGGCCTGAAAAGACCCTGACCGCCACCCGGGGGACGGTGTTCCCTAGGCTGTCGGCATGGCGAGCCCCTCCTCCGACCCCCGACCGGCCGACGCGACGACCCCGGAGGCCGCTCCGGTCGCGCCCCCGCAGGCCGTCCCCGCACCGCCCACGGGCGCCCTCTCGTACGCTCTCGGCTTCCTCGCGTTCATCGGGATCCCGTTCCTCAGCCTGATCGTGGGCGGCATCGTCATGGCGTCCGTGTACCCCTCCGCCCGGAGGAAGGGCGGGCTCGCCGCCGAGAACGCGCGGAACGCGGCGAACTGGGGCCTGACGGTGATCCTGATCGGGGTCGTGACGCTCGGCGCGCACGTCGTGCTGCTCTTCGCCGCCTCCGACACCCCGCTCGCGAAGGGCTTCTACCCGATCGGCATCCCGATCACTCTGTTCGCCGTGCTCTGGCTGGTGCACTTCGTGCTGATCATCTGCGGACTGGTGAAGGCGAACCAGCGCGAGGTGTTCCGTCCGCGCATCGCGATCCCGTTCCTCCGCCCGCCCGCGGCCTGAGCTCAGGCGCCGACGGGCCAGAGGTAGTCGAGCCCCGGCGGCGTGCCGGGGAACAGCGGGCCGTAGTGGTCCTCGTCCTTGGCCACGAGCTTCGAGCGGTGCGAGAGGTGCAGCCGCTCGTCGCCGAACCACGGCGGAAGCGGGTAGTCGCCGGTCAGGTAGGCGGCGAGATCCTCCGGGGCGGCGGCGAGGGCCTCCTCGGTCTTCACGAGGCACGTGTCGGCGAAGCCGCGCTCCGTCCACTCCGCGCAGGTCTCGCGCTGGTAGGTCATCAGCGCCGGTCGGTAGCTCCGCCACATCCGCGTGACGGGGTGGTTCTGCCAGCCGTACCCCGGGACGGTCAGCGCCCGCATGACCTGCAGCGTCTCGACGCGCTGCTTGCCGAGCCGCTTGCCGTCGAGGGCGCGGACGCTGCGGTGGAAGTCGGGGTAGGGGAGGAAGGTCTGCACGCCTCCCAGTCAACAGCGGCCCGTCTCCCTCCGGCCACCCTCCCGTCACGCCGATGTCGCCTGGCGTGCGTAGCGTCCGGGGCATGACCGGACTCCCCCTCCTCGCCACCGACGACGTGCAGCTGCGCTGGGCGCGGCCCGAGGTCCTCGACTCCGCCCGCCACCGGATGCTGCGCCTGCTCACCCTCGCCGAGCGCCTGCGCTACGAGGCGACGAGTCGGCGCGAGGTCCGGGACGGCTTCCTCCTCGGCCGGGTCCTCGTGCGCGAGCTTGCCGCCGAGACGCTCGGGATCGATCCCCTCGAGGTCGCCGTGGACGCGCGCTGCGAGCGCTGCTCCGGACCGCACGGCCGCCCGGTGCTCCGCGGCGAGCACCCGGCGCTGGAGCGGATGCGGATCAGCATCGCGCACTGCGACGGCGCGGTGGTCGCGGCGCTGGCGACCGGACGCGACATCGGGATCGACGCGGTGCGCGCCCGCAGCGTCCGCGACCTCGTGGCCTCCGGGGCGACGACGGCGGAGCAGGTGCTCGCCGATCTGCGCTCGCAGGCGGTCGCGAAGGCCGACGGGCGCGGGACCTCGAGCGACGAGCCCGTCCGCTTCCGCACCAGGGAGGGTGCGACCGAGGCCTGGATCGAGGGCTCGAGCCGCTACTTCGCCGTCTCGGAGCCGACGGTCCACTCCGCGCTCGTCGTGGCGGTCGCGGTCGCTCAGGAGTGACCGCGGGGCGCGGTCCCCGGCCGTTGCGCTGGTCCGCGCCTAGGCGAACAGCGACAGCGTGATCGTCGAGCGGTAGGAGCCGGCCTCGACGTCCGGCTCGGCCAGCAGCCGCAGCTCGGCGTCGGCGCTCCAGGTGCCGGCCCCGCCGGCGGCTCCGAGCAGCAGCGCGTCGCGCAGGCCCGCGCCGCCCTCGAGGGAGGAGGCGACCGGATCGCCCGCGACGGCGCCGGTGCCGGTGATCAGGCGCGGGGTCCAGCCGAGGTGGTCGGCTCCGATCGAGGCGCTCGGGCCGGTGAGGGCGCTCGCCGAGGCGAGGACGTACCAGTCGTTCTGCGCGCCGACGCGCGAGTCGGTGACGGTGACCGTGGGGAGCCCGCCCGTGAACCGGCGCTGGAGGGCGGTGGAGCCCGACTCGGCGAGGTCGACGGCGTCGGCGGCGACGGAGAGCGAGAGGGAGCCGGGCTGCGCCGGAGGGGTGATGTCGACGTCGACGTCCACTCCGTCGAGGTCGTGGAGCAGGGGCGGCGTGCGGACCGGGTCCTCGCCGGTGAGGGGATCGGCGGCGTCGGGCGGGGTGGCGGAGGCGGAGTCGGCGGGACGGTCCGCGGCGGGCGGGTCTGTGGCGGGCCGGTCCGCGGGGGAGGAGCCGGTCGTCGGCTGCGCGGGGTCGACGGGGTCCGCGGAGGAGGGGCTCGAGGAGCGGCGGTCGGAGGCGCCGGATTCCGCACCGGGAGCGGAGGGGTCCGCAGTCGGCGCCGCATCCTCCGTGGGCGAGGCGGCGGTCGGCGTCGACACCGCTTCCGGCGCGGTCATCGCCTCGGGCGCGAGTGCGGCGGAGGCGAACACCACGGAGAGCACGAGGGTCGTCGTCGGGACGAACGCGGCGAGAGCGCGGGTGGTGCGGGTCACGGACGGTCCAGTTCTGCGGGCTCTGCGATGCGCCCGCCTGTGATTACTACCAGGAGCGCGAAGTGCTCTGCACCCCCGCTTCCGGGTGGAGTGCCGCGGAGCGCGCCAGCGGGCTCGGCCATGCTCGTGCGCCCACCTCCTCGACGAGGCGGCGCTGAGCCGGATCGATCAGGCGACCGATCTCCTTCTCGGGGAGCGCCTGCGGGGGAGCGGCTGTTCCTTCCCGCCCGCGGAGATCGACGTGACGGCGCTCCCGCCCAGGCCCGGCACGTCCTTCGGCATCTGGAGCCCTGAGCCGCGCGCCTCGAGCCCGCACTCGCCCTGCGCCTCGGATGATGTGCCGCACATGCAGAGGAGGGAGCGCCCACGGGCACTCCCTCCTCCGTCACGACCGGTCGACCGGCCGCCGTGCGCTCAGCAGACGCGGGCCGGGTAGGCCACCGTCTGCGCGAGGGTCTCGGAGCCCGCCGTGGCGGTCACCGTCACCTGGCTGCCCGGCATGCTCGCCAGGCGGGTGGTGAACGCGGCCGATCCGCTCGCGCCCGCGGCCACCGCGGTGACCGTCTTCGAGCCGTAGGCCGAGGCCATCGCGACGTCGATCGGAGCGGTGCCGCCGTTCTTGGCGAGGACAGTCAGCACCGCCTTCCCGGCCACGCAGCGCGACGTCACGGTCACCGGCACCGTCAGCGCCGGGGCGGCCGCCTCGGGGACGACGATCTCGCCGATCTTGAGGAACGAGCCCGGCGTGGAGAAGGTCAGCTTCAGGCCGGTGGCCGAGACCGCCGCGAACGGGATCGTGGTCAGCGTGCCGTTCGCCGCCGGAGCGACGTTCTGCGTGGTGGTCGGCTTCCAGGTGCCGTCCTCGGCGCGGTAGGCCACGCTCACCGACGCCAGGGTGCCCTCGGTGTTGGTGAAGGTGAGCCCGGCGACGCGGTGCGCCTCGGTGTTCGTCAGCGTGAACTCGGCGCTGCCGGCGAAGGTGCCGTCGGTCCAGGTCGACCAGGGGGTGCTCACGTTGCCGTCGCAGGCGTTCTTCGCGGGGAGGGTCGCGTACTTCGTCTGGCTGAACGACGCCGAGACCGCGGCTCCGGGGACGCGGCAGACGTTCGTCGGCGGCGCGGTGCCCCAGATCTGCACCTCCGAGACCGACTGCCACGTGTTCGCCGCGCTGGTGAGGTGCAGGCGGAGGCCCGTGGTGTCGGGCAGGGAGGACAGGTCGAGGATCGCCGTCGGGGCGGATCCGGTCGCGGCCTGGCTGAGGGTGGTGGCGACCGAGGAGGTCGTCCATGCGCCGTTCACCTGGTACTCGACCTCGATCCTCGAGGGCCAGGTCGCGGTCGCACCATCCTTGTAGGTGCTGACCGTCACCGAGTCGAGGTTCTGCGCGGCGCCCCAGGAGAAGGAGAGGCGGCTGTCGCGCGGGTAGCCGGACGAGGACCAGTCGTCCCAGCCCTTGCCCTTCACGTCGCCGTCGATGAGCTTGCCAGCGAGGTCCGTGCGGCTCGAGACCGCGACGGACGCTCCGGGAGCGAGGTTCGCGATGCCCGGCTCCGCCACCTCGATCGTGCGGGTGAAGCGGCGGCCGGAGGAGAACCCGGCGTCGGCGGCGAGCGTACCCGTCACCTGCACCGTGCCGAGCTCGGCGGGGCCGGGGGCGGCCCAGGTCACGGCGACGTCGCGGGTCGAGCCGTTGCTCGCGACCGAGACCGTCGAGGGGAGCGCGGCGGCGATGTCGGCGCCGCGGCGGACCTGCTTCGGCAGACGTGCGTCCACGACCGACCACACGCCCTCGCCGACCCCCTTGTCGTCCCAGTAGGAGAGGTTCCAGCCGGATCCCCAGCGCGCCGGGTCCTCCTGAGCCGGGTTCCGCATCTCGAGGCGGCCGTTCTCGCCGACCGTCATCGGGAGCCAGACGTAGGTCGAGTCCGACTTGCCCTCGTTCCACCGGTCGCCCATGTAGACGTACTTCCCGGGAGCGAGCGTGAGGACGTTCGTCGACTGCGAGCCGAAGGTCGTCTTGCGGGAGTCGCCGATCGAGAGCAGGCCGTCGCCGCCCTCCGGGATCGCGTTGTAGGCGACGTTCTCGTCGGCGTCGCCCTTCTCGACTCCGCGGGTCCACGCGCCGAGGATCGAGTCGGCGGTGTAGTAGGTCTGCGGGTTCGGCGCCCAGCCGGTCGCCCCGGAGGCGATCGTGTAGTACTTGCCGCCGTTGGCGAAGATCGCGGGCGCCTCGAGGTGTCCGCACTCCTTCACGATCTGGAAGTCGGTGCCGCGCACCGGTGCTCCGGCCGCACCGTCGGCGAAGACGTAGGGGTACGTCCCGTCGGCCGAGTACTGGTTCGCGTCGAGGGTGTCGGTCGTGGTGGTCCGCTCGACGTTGGTGTAGTCGGCGTCCAGCTTCGCCACGTAGAGCGAGTAGTTCTCCTCGGAGGAGTAGGAGATGTACGCGGTGCCGTCCTCGTCCTGGAAGACGGTCATGTCCCGCGCCTGCCCGGGCACGGCGGAGGCGGTGCAGGCCTTGTAGTCCGTGCGGTTGTAGAGGCGGTACACGCCCTGGAGCGTGAAGGGCCCGGTCGGGCTGTCCGAGACGGCGACTCCCGCCATCGAGCGCGCGTAGGTGCTGCCGCCCGGCGTGGTCCGGCCGTCGGAGTGCCACCACATGACCCACTTGCCGGTCTTCTCGTTGAAGAGGACCTTGGGGCGCTCGAAGATGGCGGTGTTCGGCGAGGCCTGCGTCGTGTCGAGGTGGTAGTCGAGCTCCGCGATGCGGTCGGCGCGAGGGGCTCCGGAGTCGTCGACGGTGTCGTAGAGCGCGTCGAAGTAAGGGGCCTCGAGGTCGGCCGAAGCCGAGACGCTGCGGAGCGCGGTGCCCTTGTTCTCCCAGTTGTGGCCGTCGGTGGAGCGGTAGACCGCGACTCCGGGGCTGTTCCAGTAGCCCTTCGTGCGGTCCTCGCCGTACCAGTACTGGACCTGCTGACCGCCCTCCTCGACGGTGACGATCTGGCCGCCGTGCGCCTGGATGTGGCGGCCGTCGGTGTCGTACCAGTAGGGCTGGAAGTAGCCGGCCGCGGTGCTGCCCGGGTCCTGGACCGCCGGGTAGTCGGTGTAGGTCACGGGCGTCGAGGTGCGCGGCACTCCGTCGTCGGGATCCGTGGCCACGGCGGCCGAGGCCGACTGCGCTCCTGTTCCCAGGAGTGCTGCGACGAGCAGCGCGGCCACCGCCGCGGCGGCCGTTCGTGGTCGAGACGTCATGCTGTGCTCCTTTGCACCGGGGACTTCGCGCATGTTCACGCAAACATCAGGCTTCCACGAGGCTCTGATGACGTCAACATCCTGATCGACCGACGGCCGGGCGTCGGACGGCCGCCCGGGCTCCGTCTTGGCCGCTCAGCGCTCCGGCGCGAAGGCCCCGCCCGGGCCGAAGGCGAGCTCCGCGAACCGGCGGCCGATGAGCTCGTGCGCTTCCGGATCCGGGTGCAGGCCGTCCGGGAGCGGGAGCCGCTGGGCGTCGTCCGGCCCGCAGAGCGCGAGCCCGTCGAGCAGTCGCAGGTCCGGGTCGTCGGAGCGCGCGGCGACGACCTCGGCCAGCGCCTCGCGGACTATCCGCAGGGTCAGCCGTCCGTTCGCGGTGTCGCCCGGGTCGCCGGTCGCGACGAAGCGCGGCGCCCCGGTCGTGAAGGACGCGGGATCGACGTCGCCCGGCCCCGGCGTGTCCTCGTGGATCCCGCAGAAGAGCGGAGTGACGAGGAGCAGCGGCGTCGCGGGATGGCCCTCGCGGATCGTGTCGAGGAAGCCGTGCACCGCCGGCACGAAGGTGCGGCGGCGCATGCCGTCGAGGTTCACGAGGTTGATGCCGAGCGCGACACTGATCAGGTCGGCAGGAGTGTCCCGCATCACGCGAGCGGTGAAGGGGTCGACGAGTGCGCTCCCGCCGAAGCCGAGGTTCACCAGGCGGGCGCCGCTCGCCCGGGCGGCCACGGCCGGCCAGATGCCCGAGGGGCGCGCCGCGTTCGAGCCCTGGCTGATCGAACTGCCGTGGTGCAGCCAGACGGGGCCGGAGAGCGGCGCGGGTTCGAGCGGTGCGTCGGACCGCAGGGCCACGAGGTCCACCGCCTCGTTGTGCGGGAGGAGCAGCTCCACGCGAGACGGCCCGGCCGGGAGGTCGAGCCCGACCGTGTCGAGAGGTCCGGGGAGGAGGGCCCGGTCACCGGTCGCGAGGTCGAATTCGATCGCGTCGCCTCCGGTGAGCGCGTGGGAGGCGGTCATCTCGCCGTCGACGACCGCGTCGACTGCGCCGCGCGGCCGGGGCAGCCCCCGATAGGCGACCCGTGTCGCGTGCACGTCGAGCTCGATCCGTCGCGCCTCGGTGACGAAGGAGATCCGGACACCCGAGGGCTGCGCCTCCATCAGCAGGAGCTGCGCATCCGCATCGCGCTCGCGGACCGCGCGGGGGAGGCGGTGCGGCCGGACTCCGCGGGGCACCTCCTCCAGCTCGATCGCGCCGTGGACGAGCCGTTCGGTGAGGGGTGTGCTGATCATGCGGGGATGTCCTTCCGGCGGGTCCAGTGGCTGAAAAGAAAGTGCAGGCAGGCGAGGAGCTCGCTCCACGACTGCGCGGGGGTCGGGCTGCTGTGCGCGAAGCTCCCGAGCCGTTCGAGGGTGAGGAAGCCGTTCAGAGCGGCGCCCGTCACTCGGACGGCGTGCACCCGGTCCTCGGCGGGGATCGCGTAGCCGAGGAGGACCGCATCTGTGAGCTGCACGACGCGGCGGGCGGCCGGGGCGGCGACCGCGTCCGGCCCCGCAGTGCGCTGCAGCGACTCCCACAGGCCCGGCCGCTCGCGCGCGAAGGAGCGGTGGGCGTCGGCGAAGCCGTCCAGCGCCTCCCGGGCGGAGCGTCCGGCGATCGCGACGGCGATGCGGTCGGACAGCTCGTCGAGGGCCAGGACCGTGACGCCGTCGCGGAGTGCGGCGAGATCGCGGACGTGCGTGTAGAGGCTCGGCGTCTGCACCTCGAGCGAGCGGGCGACGGCGGCCAGGGTCACGGCGGCGAGACCATCGGCGTCGGCGATCGCGGCGGCGCGATCGATGACGGCGGAGCGGGTGAGGGAGCGACGGGGCACGCGTCGATCCTAATACCCCTAGGTTTTCACATATGGACATTCGGAAGCTCCGACGCCCGAACCGCGATCGCCCCCGAGCCGGAGGGCTCGAGGCGATCGAACGTGCGGTGCGGCCTAGCCGCCGACCGCCTGGCGAGCGCTGTCGAGCCAGCTCAGTTCTTCCGGATATCGATCTCAGGGCTGCGAGGATCTCGCGCGCTCGAGGATGGCCGCGATCACGGCGGACTTCGCCTCGGCGTAGTCGTTCCCGTCCTCCCAGCGCCGGAGGAGGAGGGACGCCTTCGTGCTGCGGTAGAGCTCGCGGTCGGCCGGGTCGGTGCGCAGCCGGTCGCGCAGGAGGAGGTACGCGTCGATCGCGGGATGACCCTCCTCGTAGATGTGGACGTGGGCGTCCCGTCCGGGCGTGCGGACGAGCCGGTGCCCGGGCTCGCGGGTGCGCAGGACGTAGCCGGCCTCGAGCAGCGGCGCGACGTGGTCCTCCTCCGCCGTGACGTCGGGCACGACGACCAGCACGTCGACGATCGGCTTCGCGGGCAGGCCCGGGACGGAGGTCGAGCCGATGTGCTCGACACGCACGCCCGGGACGGCCCCGAGGATGCGCCGCCGGTGCTCCTCGAACAGGGCGGACCACTCGGGGTCGTGCTCGTGCAGGGCGAGCTCGAGCGGCTCCGGTCCACCGACGAGCTCGACGGAGAGGACGTCGGGGCGGCTGGGGGAGCGGTGCGGAGTCACCGGGTCATCCTGCCAGGGGTGCCGCAGGGCGGGTGCGGTTCACTGGAGCGGTGAGCACCCTCCTCGTCACCGCGCACCCCGACCGCGACTCCCTCACCGCCGCCCTCGCCCGGCGGCTGCGGGAGGAGCTCGGCCCCGACGGAGTGGAGACGGCCGACCTCGACGCCGAGGGCTTCGACCCGCGGTTCGGCGCGGCCGACCGGGACCGCTACCGCGGTGTCGGCCCGGTTCCCGACGACGTCCTCCGCGAGCAGCGCCGGCTCGACGGCGTCGACCACCTCGTGCTCGTCTTCCCCGTCTACTGGTGGTCGATGCCCGCGCTGCTGAAGGGCTGGATCGACCGCGTCTTCCTCGCCGGCTGGGCCTTCGACATCGACCCCGTCCACGGCACGCAGCGCAGGCTCGGCGCTCTGACCGTCCACCTCGTCCTCGTCGCGGGGGACTCCGCCGGGACCTACGAGCGGCACGGCTACGAGCAGGCGCTGCTGACGCAGATCCAGCACGGGATCATCGACTACTGCGGAGCCCGGCGCGGCGCAGCCGTCTTCGTCCACGAGTCCGAGCGCGAGGACGACGCGAGCCGCAGGGCGGCGGTCGAGGACGCGGTCGAGCGGACCGTGGAGGCGATCAGGGCTGATCCGCCTGCAGCGCTCCGGTGACGAGGGCCTGCACGAGGGTGTCGGCGTCGTAGTCCGGATCGTGGGCGGCGCCGATGCAGAGGTTGCCGATGCCCTTGAGGAGCATGTAGCCGCTGAGACTCGACGCCGGGATCCGGGCGGGTCGTGCCGCCTCGAGCAGGTCGCCGCAGACGGGGACGAGCCGCTCCACAAAGTAGGCGTGCAGGGCGTCGGATCCGGCGCTGTCGCCCTGGAGCGCAACGGCGAGGCCGTGCTTGGTCACCAGGAGGTCGACGAAGTGGGCGACCCAGGCCCTGAGGGCGGCCTCCGGGGTCGCGCTGTCGGCGAGCAGCCGTGGGCCCGCCTCCGCGCAGGCCTCGACCTGGTGGCGGTAGACGGCGACCACGAGCTCCGAGCGGGTCGGGAAGTGCCGGTAGATCGTCCCCATGCCGACGCCGGCCTCCGCCGCGATCTCGCGGACCGGCGCGTCCACGCCGGAGGCCACGAACACCGTCGCCGCGGCGGCGAGCAGTGCGTCGCGACTCGTCCGCGGTCGGCCGGGCGTGCGGGGCACACGGTCGCTCATCGGTTCTCCTTGCTTTTCGGAGCGGCGCTCCGTAATGTCTCCGAGCGCAGCTCCACCACGTTCCGGAGCAGTGCTCCGCAATGTTCCGGAGCAGTGCTCCGACGATTGTGCCAGAGCGCCGCCCCCCAGGAAGGACCCTCGTGCCCACTCCGCTCCTCGACTCGTCGACCCCCGGTGAGCACCGCTTGATGCGCGCGGTCCGCACGGCCGAGCGCGACCCCTCTCGATCCGTCGCGAACGGCCCGTCGCCGAGGGGCGGACGGGCCGCTCGAGACGGATGAGCGGAGCGGGCCCTGCCGTCAGCGCGGGGCGCGCAGCCCGGCGAGCGGGCCGTCGTGCAGCGGCTCCGTCTCCCAGCGGACGCGGGCGGTGCGGTCGGGACCGAGCTCGACGTGCAGGCGGTGCGGGGTCTCGAGGAACACGACGTCGACCAGGACTCCGTCGCCCGAGGGTCCGGCGCTCGCCGCGAACGGCCCGTCGACGGTCCAGGCTCCCGCGCCGGGCGTCACCGTGAAGCGCTCGTCGCCCTCGGTCAGCGCGAGCGTCCAGCCGCCCTCGTCGGCCGTCACCTCGACGGCGTCGGGCCACGATCCGACCGGCGTGTAGCTCCCGGTCGCGGGGGAGGCGCCCTCGAGCGGGGGCAGGGCGAGCTCCGACAGCCGGTCGGCCAGTCGGGCGTCGGCCTCCGCCGTGGACCCTCGGCCGACGGCGGGGAGCAGGTGCTCCCAGGCGAGCGCGAGCAGCGTCTGCGTGTCCGAGGTCTGGCCGGTCAGCGCGATCACGAGCTCGTGCTCGGGCACGATCAGGCTGAACTGCCCGTACGCGCCGTCCGCGCGGTAGCCGTGCAGCGACCGCCAGAACTGGAAGCCGTAGCCCTGCTGCCAGTCCGGTCCGCCGTCCTCGTGGGTCGGGACGTGCGCGCGGGACGCCTCGGCGACCCACTCCGGCGAGAGGATCCGCCGGTCGCCCCAGCGCCCCTCCTGCAGGTACAGCAGTCCGAGCGCAGCTGCCGCCTCGGTGGTGGCGTGCAGCCCGCTGTAGCCGAGCTCGCGCCCCGAGTCGTCGCGATGCCAGGCGACCTCGCCGATGCCGAGCGGATCGAGCAGGCGCGGGCGCAGGTAGTCGGTCAGCGACTGCCCGCTCACGCGCTGCACGATCGCGGCGGCGGCGAAGGTGCAGGGCTGGTTGTAGGCGAAGACGCTGCCCGGCTCCTGCTCCGGCGGGAGGAGGAGGAAGCCGCGCACCAGGTCGACCGGATCCGTCTCCTCGGCGCGGTCGATCGTCTCGGCGGAGTGGCCGCTCGCCATCGCGAGGACGTGGCGGACGCGGATCGCACGCGAGCGCGGGTCGGTGATCTCGTCGTCGAGCTCGGGGAAGTACGAGAGGACGGTGGCGTCCAGGTCGACCAGGCCCTCGGCGACCGCGAGGCCGACGGCGGTCGCGGTGAAGCTCTTGCTCAGCGAGTAGAAGAGGTGCGGCCGCTCGGCCGAGTACGGCGCCCACCAGCCCTCGGCGACGACGTCGCCGCCCTGCACGACCATCAGGCCGTGCAGCTCGACGCCGGGAGCGGCCTCGACCCCTTCGACGAAGGCCAGCACTCCCTCGGCGTCGACGGAGCGGGCGGACGGGGTGCTTCTCGGCAGTGAGCGCGTCATCCTCCGATGCTACGACCGGCGCGGCACCGCCTCCGCCCGGGGGCAGGAGGCGGCGCCGCCTAGGCGGTCGGCTCGGCGGGGAAGGGGCCGAGGCCGAGCAGGAAGCGGAGGATCGCGTCGGCCGGCACGCGCAGGGCGGGGCCGGAGCCGAGCTCCCACTCCGCGTCGGTCGGAGCGAGGGTGCGACCGCGGACGGCGGCGCGGATCGCGAGCGGCGCGCGCTGCAGGCGGTCCAGGGCCACCCCGCCGGTGATGCGGGAGGAGAGGGCGAGCGGCTCGGGGGAGAGGGCGAGCTCGACGCGGACGACCTCGACCAGCTCGGCGACCGAGCGGGGACCCGCGCCGGCGCGGCGAGCGGAGGCGAGAGCGGCCAGGGCCGGGGCGATCTCGGCGGCAGGGGGAGGGGAGGAGGCATCGCGGGCGCCCATCCGCGTCGCGAGGCGCTGGCCGGTGCTGCTCGAGAGCCGCACGACGAGCTCTCCGAGCAGGGCGTCCCGGGAGACGGCACTGGCCGCCTCGCCCTCCGTGGTGGAGGGGGAGGCGGCCAGGACGGCGAGGCGGTCGAGCCTCTCGGCGACGAGGGGGCGCCAGTCGTTGCTGACGCCCGTCTCGTCGACCGAGGGCCCGGTGCTCAGCGGCAGGAACCGCGACCAGTCGGGCACGACCGCAGGGCCTAGCGTCCGCCCGAGCGGCGCTTGTTGTAGACGTCGAAGGCGACCGCGAGCAGGAGCACGAGGCCCTTGACCGCCTGCTGCCACTCGATGCCGATGCCCATGATCGACATGCCGTTGTTCAGGACGCCGATGATGAGGCCACCGATGATCGCGCCGCCGATGGTGCCGACGCCGCCCTGGACCGCCGCGCCGCCGATGAAGGCGGCCGAGATGGCCTCGAGCTCGAAGCCGTCGCCCGCCTTCGGGCCGGCGAGGTTGAGTCGTGCGGTGAAGACGAGGCCGGCCAGCGCCGCGAGGACGCCCATGTTGACGAACAGCCAGAAGGTGACGTTGCGGGTCTTGATGCCGGACAGCTCCGCGGCGTGCAGGTTGCCGCCGATCGCGTAGACGTGACGGCCGAAGACGGAGCGGTTCATGACCACGCCGTAGATCAGGACGAGCACGGCGAGCACGATCAGGGTGACCGGGATGCCCTTGAAGGTGGCCAGCGCGAAGGAGAAGGCCGCGATCACGACGGAGACGAGGACGAGCTTGGTGACGAACCAGGCGCCCGGCTCGACGCTCTGCGCGTACTTCTGGCGGCCGCGGCGGGTGCGCACGGACTGCACGGCGAAGGCGACGATCGCGAGCGCGCCGATGACGAGCGACAGCGGGTCGAGGTCGGTCTCGCCGAACAGGTCGGTGAGGAAGCCGTTGCCCAGCGCGCGGTACTCGGTCGGGAAGGAGCCGATGTTCGCGTTGCCGAGGACGACGAGCGCCAGGCCGCGGAAGATCAGCATGCCCGCCAGGGTCACGATGAACGCCGGGATCCCGACGTACGCGATCCAGAAGCCCTGCCACGCTCCGACCAGGGCGCCGATGAGGAGGGAGAGGACGATCGACAGCCACCACGGGAGACCCATGTTGACCGCGAAGACGCCGGAGATCGCTCCGACGAACGCCGCGACCGAGCCGACCGAGAGGTCGATGTGCCCGGCCACGATGACCATCACCATGCCGATGGCGAGGATCAGGATGTAGCCGTTCTGGACGATCAGGTTCGAGATGTTCTGGGGGCGGAGGAGGATTCCGCCGGTCATCACCTCGAACAGCAGCACCACCACGATGAGGGCGATGAAGATGCCGTTCTTGCCGAGGTCGCCCAGCACGTGGCTGAGGCGCTTCGTGAAGGCGTTCTCGGTGGGCTTCACCTGCGCACCGGCCGCGGTGGACGGTTCGTTCTGCAGATCGGTCATCGTTGCTTCTCCTGGGTCATGAGGGTGAGGACCGCCTCGGGCGTCGCCTCGGCGATGGGCAGCTCGCCCGTGATCCGGCCCTCCGACAGCGCGTAGACGCGGTCGCAGATGCCGAGCAGCTCCGGCAGCTCGGAGGAGATGACGATGATCCCCTTACCCTGCGCCGCGAGCCGGTTGATGATGGTGTAGATCTCGTACTTCGCACCCACGTCGATGCCGCGGGTGGGCTCGTCGAGGATGAGGACGTCCGGGTCGGAGTAGATCCACTTCGACAGGACGACCTTCTGCTGGTTGCCGCCGGAGAGCTTCCCGGTCTTGGCGAGCACGGTCGGCGACTTGATGTTCATGCTGCCGCGGTACTCGTTGGCGACCTCGAACTCGCGGTTGTCGTCGACGAGTCCGCCGCGGGCGACCTTGTCGAGCGACGCGAGCGAGATGTTCCGCTTGATGTCGTCGATGAGGTTGAGGCCGTAGTGCTTGCGGTCCTCGGTCGCGTAGGCGAGCCCGTGGGCGATCGCCTCCGAGACGTTGCGGATCTTGATCTCCTTGCCGGCCTTGAAGACCTGGCCGGAGATGCGGCTGCCGTAGGAGCGGCCGAAGAGGCTCATCGCGAACTCGGTGCGCCCGGCGCCCATGAGCCCGGCGATGCCGACGATCTCGCCGCGGTGCACCGTCAGGTTGACCTTGTCCACCATGACGCGGGTCGGGTCCTGGGGGTGGTGGGCCGTCCAGTCGACCACGCGCAGGATCTCCTCGCCGATGTGCGGCGTGTGGTCCGGGTAGCGGTGGTCGAGGTCGCGGCCGACCATGTCCTTGATGATGCGGTCCTCGGTGACGTCGTCGTGAGCGATCGTCTCGATGGTCTTGCCGTCGCGGATGACCGTGACGGTGTCCGCGATCTTCTTGATCTCGTTCAGCTTGTGGCTGATGATGATCGACGTGATGCCCTGCTCCTTGAGGTGCAGGATCAGGTCGAGCAGGTGGTCCGAGTCCTCGTCGTTCAGGGCCGCGGTGGGCTCGTCGAGGATGAGCAGCTTGACCCGCTTGGAGAGCGCCTTCGCGATCTCGACGAGCTGCTGCTTGCCGACTCCGATCTCCATGATCTTGGTGGTCGGGTTCTCGCGCAGACCCACGCGGGCCAGCAGCGCCGCGGCCTCCTGGTTGGTCTTGTTCCAGTCGATCAGGCCGCCGAAGCCGCGCACCTCGTTGCCGAGGAAGATGTTCTCCGCGATGGAGAGGTAGGGGCTGAGGGCCAGCTCCTGGTGGATGATGACGATGCCCTTCGCCTCCGAGTCGCGGATGCTGGAGAACTGCATCACCTCGTCCTCGAAGACGATGTCGCCCTCGTAGGTGCCGTGCGGGTAGACGCCCGACAGGACCTTCATCAGCGTCGACTTGCCGGCGCCGTTCTCCCCGCAGATCGCGTGGACTTCGCCGCGCTGTGCGTTGAGCGTGACGTCCTGGAGCGCCTTCACGCCCGGGAACGTCTTGGTGATGCCGCGCATCTCGAGGATGTTCGAGGTCACGCCGCCTCCCTTCCTTCGTAGTGGGGGAGGGCGCCCGGTGGGCGCCCTCCCGGGGTGTTCCTTCTCGGGTGAGGAGAGAGGACTAGCCGTTCACTTCCGCGTCGGTGTAGTAGCCGCCGTCGACGAGGACGGACTGGATCTGGTCCTTGGTGACGATGACCGGCTCGAGCAGGAAGGACGGGACGACCTTCTTGCCGTTGTCGTAGGTGTCGGTGTCGTTGACCTCGGGCTCGGTGCCCTCGAGCACGGCCTGGGCCATCTTCACGGCCTCCTTGGCGAGCTCGCGGGTGTCCTTGTAGATGGTCGCGTACTGCTCGCCGGCGATGATCGCCTTGACGGAGTCGAGCTCGGCGTCCTGACCGGTGATGATCGGGAAGTCGGAGCCGACGGTGTAGCCGGCGTCGGTCAGAGCCGAGATGATGCCGCGGCTGAGGCCGTCGTAGGGCGAGAGGACGCCCTGGACCTTGGAGCCGTCGGAGTACGTCTTGGTGAGGATGTCCTCCATGCGGCTCTGGGCGACCTCGCCGTCCCAGCGGAGCGTGGCGACGGTGTTGAAGTCGGTCTCGCCGGACTTCACGACGAGCGTCTTGTCGTCGATGTACGGCTGGAGGGTGTCCATCGCGCCGTTGAAGAAGAACGTGGCGTTGTTGTCGTCGGGGCTGCCGGCGAACAGCTCGACGTTGAACGGGCCGGCGGGGGCGTCGGCGGCCTTCGCGCCGGTGAGGTCGGTGAGACCGAGGCCCGCGAGGAGCGAGGTGGCCTGCTGGACGCCCACCTTGTAGTTGTCGAACGTGGCGTAGTAGTCCACGTTCTCGGAGTCGCGGATGAGGCGGTCGTAGGCGATGACGGGGATGTCGTTGGCCTTGGCCTCCTCGAGCACGCTCGTGAGGGTGGTGCCGTCGATCGAGGCGACGATCAGGGCCTTGGCGCCCTTGGTGATCATGTTCTCGAGCTGCGAGACCTGGGTGGGGATGTCGTCCTCGGCGTACTGAAGGTCGACCTGGTAGCCGGCCTCCTCGAGCTGCGACTTGACGTTGTTGCCGTCAGCGATCCAGCGCTCGGACGACTTGGTCGGCATCGCGACGCCGACGAGGCCGCCGTCGCCGGATCCCGAGCCCGAGCCGCCACCGGTTCCGGAGGAGCAGGCGGCGAGGGAGAGGATCATCGCTCCGCCGGCGATGCCGGCGATGAGAGCGCGCTTCATTGTGGTCACTGTGATTCCTTCGTCATTGAATGCAGTGGATGCAGGGCCGCCCTCGGGATCGGGGCGGAGATGTGATGCCATGTGAGCGATCACATTGCGTCATGCTAGACCCGACGGCGCCGTTCGTGTCAACGCGCACGTCTCGACTCGGTAACGGGACACCCGCGGCGCGTCGTCCGCTCTCGGAGCGGTGCTGTCAAGGGTCCCCGGCCCCGGAAGGGAGCCGGAGCCGTCGGCGTTGCGTCCAGCACTGTCGAAAGGACGCACACCATGACGAAGACCTGGTTCATCACCGGCGCCTCGAAGGGCTTCGGCCGCGAGTGGGCCGAGGCGGCGCTCGAGCGCGGCGACTCGGTCGCCGGCACCGCCCGCCGGATCGAGACCCTCGACGCCCTCGTCGAGGAGTACCCCGACACGTTCCTCCCGCTGACCCTCGACGTGACCGACCGCGAGGCCGGCTTCGCCGCCGTGCAGGCCGCGGCCGAGCGGTTCGGCCGGCTGGACGTCGTGATCAACAACGCCGGCTACGGGCACTTCGGCATGATCGAGGAGCTCACCGAGGAGGAGGTCCGCGCGCAGCTCGAGACCAACGTCTTCGGCGCCCTCTGGATCACCCAGGCCGCGCTGCCGATCCTCCGCGAGCAGGGCTCGGGGCACATCGTGCAGGTGTCCAGCATCGGCGGCATCAGCGCGTTCCCCTCGATCGGCGCGTACCACGCGTCGAAGTGGGCGCTCGAGGGCTTCACCCAGTCGCTGGCCGCCGAGGTCGCCGGCTTCGGGATCCACGTGACCCTCGTCGAGCCCGGCGGGTACTCGACCGACTGGTCCGGTCCCTCCGCGTCGCGCAGCGAGCCGATCGCCGCGTACGACGAGGTCCGGGAGGCAGCGAGCCGACGCCCCTCCGCCGCTCAGCAGGGCGACCCGCGGGCCTCGCGCCTCGGGATCCTCGCGGTCGTGGACGCGGACGAGCCGCCGCTGCGGATCTTCTTCGGGCGCGCGCCGCTGGGCATCGCGACGGCGGACTACGAGTCGCGCCTCGAGACCTGGAAGCGCTGGAACGACGTGTCGATCGCTGCTCACGGCGAGTGATCCCGGGCGGTCGCGGCGCGAGGGCGTCGCGGCCGCCGGTCAGCGCGAGGCGGTGACGCTCGCGCTCCGGGGGACGGCCGTGGATCCGCGGACGACCAGCTGCGGAGCGATCGGCGCCGCCTTCTCCGGCCGGTCGCCCTCGATCAGGCTGAGCAGCGCGGCCACGCACCGGCGTCCGAGCTCCACGAAGTCCTGGCGGACGCTGGTCAGCGGCGGCCAGTAGAACGCCGCCTCGGGGATGTCGTCGAAGCCGATGACGCTGACGTCCTCCGGCACGCGGACCCCGCGCTCGTGGAACGCGCTCATCAGTCCGAGCGCCATCTGGTCGTTCCCCGCGAACACCGCGGTGAAGTCGAGGAAGCGCGAGAGCTCGAGGCCCACGCGGTGGCCGCGCTCGGCGCTCCAGTCGCCGAGCAGCGGCGGGCGCAGCGGGATCGAGCGGTGGTCGAGCTCGGTGAGGTAGCCGCGCATCCGCGCCTCGGCCTCGATCCAGTCCTGCGGGCCGGCGAGGTGCACGATCTCGGTGTGCCCGAGGTCGATCAGGTGCCCGGTGGCGATGCGGGCGCCGGCCATCTGGTCGACGTAGAGCGCGTCGTCGCGGTCGTCCTCGCTCGTCTGCAGCGTCACGTGCGGGATGCGCAGCGCGACTCCGGACAGGATGTCGAAGACGCGGATCTGCGGGGCGACGACCACGAGGCCCTCGACCGCCTGGTTGAGCAGATGCCGGATCCCGGCCTGGATCGACGCGCCGTCGGTGCCGTCGACGTTGGCTGTGACGACGAGGTAGCCCGCGTCGCGCGCCGCCACCTCGATGGCCTGGATGCTGGAGGCCGGACCGTACTGCAGGCTCTGCGAGGACAGCACGCCGACGGTGCGGGTGCGGCTGGTGACCAGTGCCCGCGCGGCGAGGTTGGGGCGGTAGTCGAGTTCGGCCATGACCTCGAGCACGCGCTTCTTCGTCTCGGCGCGGAGGCTCGGGTGGTCGTTCAGGACCCGGGAGACGGTCTGGTGCGAGACGCCGGCCGCGCGGGCGACGTCGTAGATGCTCGGCGCCCGCGACGCGGGCTTGTCTTCCGGCATCGGGCACCGCGGCTCTCTGTGATCGGCGCCTCCGACGCAGGACCGGGGCGCCCTCACGGGCGGCTCGCCCGTCCGCGGGCGCGTGTGAGCACACTTTACGTCCCTCGGCGCGGGGCCCTGCACACCGACGGAACCTCGACGGCTCGGACGCGTGCCGCTCCCGGATCGGCCGGACGTTCCGGCACCGCTGGTGCGGGCGCGCCGGAACGACGCGATCCGCGCCTCCGCCCCGCGGTCGTCGCAGCGGGTGGTCGACGCGGTCGGGTCAGCCGTCGAAGACCTCGGCCGAGGCGAAGGCCGCATCGGAGCGGAGCACGGCGACGAGGTCCGCGGGACAGTCCTCGAAGGCCGTCCTCTCCGGACCGGGAGGCGTGTGCGCTCGGACGTCGACGACGGATCCCTGGGGCGCGACGGCGTCGGGCGATCACAGGCGCCACCCTGCGGTCCGGGGTACTTTCCCGGGTGTGAACGACAGCGACGAGAAGTCCGGGAGAGGCTGGCGCATCGATCTCGGCGAGCCGCCGGAGAGCGTGTCCGGCGATGTCGCCGACGCTCTCGATAAGGTGTCCGCGGAATTCGCGGCATTCCAGAGCGGGACTTCCGGCGAGGGCGGAGAAAGGGCCGCGGCCCTCCGAGGAGCCGCCCGACTCGGGGCCGTCGAGCATCGGCTCGCCGTCGCCTCGGGGCTGACGCGGGAAGGCGTCCGCGCCTTTCTCGCGGGGGGATGACAAGCCGTCGGAGAGGCGGTTCCCCCGTGCCTCGACAAGCCGGCGCCGAAGGAAGAGAAAGGCCTCGAGAAGGCTCGGCATCCGGACAGATCGGAGACGACGAATGGACGACGAGGAGTGGGCTCGGTACCTTCTCGCGATGGAGCGCCGAGCACCGACGAATCAGGACGGCGCGACCGCGGAACGCCGTGACGCGATGCTGGCGGCCGTCCTGCGTGAGCTCGACGCGGTCGATCCGTACGGACTCGAGCCGGGTCGCGAGGACGGCGCTCCCCGCGACGAGCACGCGTCTGAGGCGGCCCCGATCGCGAGCATCCTCCTGCGCCGAGGACGGATCACCGGCGAGGAGCTCGACTCCGTCTGGCGGTTCTGGTTCGGCGAGCCGCTGAGCGCCCTGCTCGGCGACGGCTTCGCCCCGCTCCTGGCGCGGCTCGACCGGCTCGCTCCTCCCTCGGCGGAGGACTGACGGGCGTCGGGTTCCGGCGGCGGACCGGCCGCGATCCCGGCGTCCCGTATAGCTCCGCCCAGCTCCGCCTAGCTCCGCTCGCGGAAGAAGCGGATGAGCTCGCGCAGGGCCGGGAGCGTCGCGCTCTCGGCCTCGGCGTCGTCGAGGTCGTCGAAGGAGGTGCGCAGCCCGGCGGCCTCGGCGTCGGCGGCGGACTCGAACGTCATCGACCACTCCGGGAACAGCCGCTCCCGGATCGGCTCCTCGAGGAGGGTGCGCAGCTGCGCGTGGCGCTCGTCGGCGGCGATGACGGCCATCCGCTCGCGCAGGACCTCGTCCGGCCCCTCGAGCACCTGGAGGAATCGGCCGTCACGGTGCAGGAGCATGCCGGTCAGGCCGAGGCGCTCGTTGTTCGCGCGGCACTGGGCGAGCAGCGCGGGGAGGTCGGCGTCCGTGAAGCCGGCGGAGGTGCGGCTGGAGTAGACGAGGGAGAGCATGGCGTCCGTTCCTGGTGGGGGAGGCGGGCGCCTCCGCTCCCAGTGGACCACCGACAGCGCCTCCCGCACGGCCACTTCCGCCGGCGGCGGCGGGCTGCTAGAGCTAGCCGACCGTGATCGGAGCGGCGGACGGACGGGTCCCCTGCCGCATCCAGACGAAGAAGCCGACCAGGGTGAACGCGCCGTAGAAGACGTACATCAGCCCCGACGCGTAGTAGCCGGCCGAGAACAGCAGCGGCACGCCGACCAGGTCGACGGCCACCCAGATGAGCCAGAACTCGGTCCAGCCCTTCGCCATGCCGTAGGTGGCGAGGACGGAGCCGACGAAGATCCACGCGTCGCTCCAGACCGGCTCGTAGGAGCCGAGCGCGCGGAACACGGGAGTCAGCACCGCGGTGCCGCCGACCATCCCGAGCACCAGCAGGCCGCGGGTGCGCCACGACGCCCAGCGCGGCTCGATCAGGGTGGTCGAGTCGTCGGGGCGGTGGGTCCACCGGTACCAGCCGTAGACGCTGACCAGGATGAACATCACCTGCCGCCCGGCCTGGCCGAGCAGGTTGACGGGGTTCGGAGTGCCGAACAGGGCGCCCATGAAGACCGTGAACAGCAGCACGTTGCCGATGAGGCCGACGGGCCAGGCCCAGACCTTCCGCCGCATCCCGCCGAGGGCGCTGAGGAGCCCGAAGACGTTGCCGATGACCTCCCGCCAGAGGACGGTCTGCTCGCCGATGACGATCTGCGCGTCGAACAGCCAGTGCACGAGGTCCACGAGGCCTTCTTCCTGAGTCGGGATGCCGGGTGGTGCAACCCTGCCCCATCCCGGGCCATTCCCGTCGCGGGCGGATGCGGGCGCCGCGCTCGGACCACGCTGGATCCCGCTCCGGGGCGGGGAGCGCGACCGGCGCCCCGCTGTGCTGCCGCGACCGTAGGCTGGCGGGATGACGTCCCGGGTGCGACTCCTGCTGGCCTCGTCGCACCCCGGGCCGACCGTGACGGTCACCGTGCTGGCGACCGTGATCGCGGCGGCGTCCGGGCATCCGCTCGGGCAGGTCGTGCTGGTGGCGCTCGCCGTGCTGCTCGGGCAGCTCTCGATCGGGCTCGCGAACGACTGGATCGACGCCGATCGCGACCGCGCGGTGGGGCGCACCGACAAGCCGGTCGCGCAGGGGCTGATCGGCGTGGGCGCCGTCCGCACCGCCGCACTGGGGACGGCCGCGGCCGCCGTGGTGCTCTCGCTGCTGCTCGGACCGGTCGCCGCGGTCGCGCACCTGGTGCTGGTCGCCGCGGGCTGGGCCTACGACGCGGGGCTCAAGCGCACGGTCTGGTCCGTCGTTCCCTTCGTGGTCGCCTTCGGGCTGCTGCCGGTGGTGGCGGTGGCGGCGGGCGACGGCCGGGTCCCCGCCTGGTGGGCGATCGCGACCGGCGCCGTGTTCGGCGTCGCGATCCACTGCACGAACGTGCTCCCCGACCTGGTCGACGACGAGGCCACCGGGGTCCGCGGCTTCCCGCACCGCCTCGGCCTGCGGCTCTCCGGAGTCGTCGCCTTCGGGTCGCTGGTGGTGGCCGCGCTGCTCGTGCTCGTCGGACAGCTCGTCGGCGACCAGCCGGTGCGCGGGACGGGCGTGGTGCTCGCGGTGATCGGGACCCTCGCGGTGGTCGTGCTCGCCGCGGCGGGCATCCGCCTGGTGCTGACCGGCCCGCCCACGCGCACCCTGTTCCGGCTGGTGATCGCGGCCTCGCTCGTGCTGGTGGTCGAGCTCGGGCTGGCGGGCGCGCGGCTCATCGGCTGACCGGCCGCCCTCAGGACCAGCGCATCGCGTAGACGCGGGCGAGCAGGTCCGAGGTCGGCAGGGCGAGGGCGGTGCGGAGGAACGCCTCGCGGCCGCGGTGCGCGAGCGAGCCGAGCGGGCGTCCGAGGGCCATGTTCGCCTCCGCCTGCCGCGCCGCGCGCCGGGCCGCGGTGGTGCGCCGCCGGGCGAAGCCGGGCCAGGGGCCGGCCTCGCCGCGGCGCACGGCACCGGCCAGGAGCGGGGCGAGCTCGGCGGCGTCGAGCCAGCCGAGGTTCATGCCCTGCCCGCCGATCGGACTGATCTCGTGCGCGGCGTCGCCGATGAGCACGACGCGGCCGACGCCCATCCGCTCGGCCTCGCGGCGCCGCACCTGGAAGCCGCTGAGCATCGTGCAGGTCTCCGGGTCGGCGTCTGCGCCCGTCCGGTCGCGGACAGCGGCGGCCAGGGCGCGCGCGGCCTCCTGGTCGGGGGCCTCCTCGGGCCGCCAGGCGGGGGCGCCGAGGGAGCGGTCGGGGCCGCTCAGGGCGACGTACCGGCGCCGACCGCCCGGCAGGGGGAAGGACTCCACCACTCCGGCCGGGCCGACGTCGACCAGCGCGGTGCCGGTGAGACCGCCGGGCTCGGGGTCGGCGAAGTCGCCCATCACGTAGCGGTCCGGGTAGTCGCGGCCGGTGGTGCGGATCCCGAGCAGGTCGCGGACGGTGCTCCGGGCGCCGTCGGCTCCCACGACGAAGGCGGTGCGGACAGAGACCGGCTCGCCGCCCGGTCCGGTGCCGGTCGCCTCGACGGTGGAGCCGCGGCGGAGCAGGCCGGTCAGCGCGACCCCCGGGCGCAGCGCGTCCGGGGACGCCGCCTCGAGGCGCTCGCGGAGGATCGCCTCGGTGCGGTGCTGGTCGAGGGTGACGACGTAGGGGTGCGTCGCGGAGGCGCGTGCGAACGAGAGCGTGCCGAGGGTGCGGCCCCGGCTGCGCGCGACGCCCTCGCGGACCCGGGTGGCCTCGGCCAGCACGGGAGCATCGGCACCGACCGCGGCGAAAGCGTCGAGCGACGGCGGATGGATGCCGATCGCCCGCGAGCCGCGCGGTACCGAGGAGCGCCGCTCCCACACCTGCACGTCCACTCCGGCCCGCGCCAGGAGCGCGCCGAGCAGGAGTCCGACCGGACCGCCGCCGACCACGAGCACGTCCGTCTCCGCTGTCACGGGTCGAGCCTAGGGAGCGGCGGCGCGGCGGGCGAGGGGGTGCGCTCGACCCGCCGCGCGTGCTCAGGGTGCGAGCGGAGGCGTCAGAGCGCGTCGACAGCGGCGAGGATCTCCTCGGTCTCCGTGCGCGTCGTGTAGTCGACGTGCACGTCCGCCGTGCGGACGATCCGGTCGGCGTCGACGACCAGGACGGTCGGGTACGGGACGGCCGGGGTGTCGTCGGCGTTGCTGTCCTTCACGGCGAAGCCGAGCGCGGTGTGCGCCTCCTGCGCCTCGCCGCTGGGGGCGGTGACGATGCCGAGAGCGCTCGCGAGCGTGTTGCCGGGGTCGGAGACGACGGTGAAGCCCAGGTCGCCGTTCGCGACCGCCGCGCGCGACCCGTCGGGGGTCTGCGGGCTGATCGCGACGAGGGCGACTCCGCGCGACGCGAGCTCGGGGGCGAGGGTCTCGTTGTAGTGCTTGAGCGTGATGTTGCAGTACGGGCACCAGGCTCCGCGGTAGAAGACGAGGACGGCCGGGCCCGCGCCGAGGACGTCCGCGAGGTCGACGGTGTCGCCGTCGACGGTCACGACGGAGGCGGCGGGAAGCGCGTCGCCGGCGGTGACGGCTCCGCTCGGGGCGCCGGCGGCGACGAGGTCGTCGCGCTCGCCGGAGAAGACGGCGGCGAGCTCGGGGCCGACCGTCTCGTCGAAGCCGACGGTGAACTGGTCGAGCTGGGTGCGGACGGAGGTGCTGGTCATCGGAAGTCCTTCGGTCGTGACGGTCGTGGTCCCCCGTCCGGGAGCCTAGGCATGCGCGGGACCGGGCGCCGGGCGCCCGTCACGCGGCGTCACACGACGGCCGACGCGTGTCGGCCGGCGTGCGTGGGGACCGGCCCCGTCGCTCCGTCACTCCGGGGCGACGACCAGCTCGCCGCCGGCGGAGCGCGAGACGCACGGCATGATCCAGCGGTCCTGCTCCTCGGGGGTCAGCACCAGGTCGCGGTGCTCCGCCGTCCCGCCGACGAGGCGCAGGCGGCAGGTGCCGCACGTGCCCGACTCGCAGGAGGAGTCGACGTCGATCCCGGAGGAGCGGAGCGCGGTGAGGAGCGAGCGGTCGGCCGGGACCTCCACGACGGCTCCGGTCGGCTCCCAGACGGCGGCGAAGGGGACGGCCCGGTCGCCGACGGCGTCGACGCCCGCGAAGTCCTCGACGTGGATCCGGCTCGGGCGCCAGTGCATCGTGAGGGCGAGGACCTCGTCGATCAGCGCGGACGGACCGCAGCAGTAGATCCGGGTGTCGTCGTCGGGCTCGGCGACGAGCGGCCAGAGGTCGAGCCGGCCGTGGATCGCACTGTGGTGCACGAGGGAGCCGTCGGCGGAGAACTCGTCGAGCCACGCGGTGTCCTCGGGGGTGCGGCTGAGGTAGACGACCTGCACGGCCGATCCCTGCGCCCGGAGCTCGGCGGCCATCGCGCGGATCGGGGTGACCCCGATCCCGCCGGCGATCAGGAGGTAGCGGGCGGCGGGCCGGAGGGCGAAGGTGTTCGCGGGCGGCGCGGAGGAGAGGACATCGCCGACGCGGACGTCGTCGTGGAGGCTCCGCGATCCGCCCCGACCCCCGGGCTCGCGGCGCACCGCGATCGCGTAGTGCGACGGCTCCGCGGATCCCGGCTCGACGAGGCTGTAGCTGCGGCGCTCGCCGGAGGGGGTCGTGAGCGTGAGGTGCGCGCCGGCGGAGTAGCCGGGCAGCGGGGCGCCGTCCTCGCTCCGCAGCACGAAGCGGGTGACGGCCGGGGTGAGCGCCTCGCGCTCGGCCACCACGAGCCGCAGCTCAGCCACGGAGCACCAGCTCGTCGCCCACGCCGAGCGTGCCGCCGTCGAGGACCTCCGCGTAGACGCCGAGGAGCTCGTGGCCGTAGGTCTCGTGCAGCAGGCGAGGGACCGGCAGGTCGCGCCGACCGGTGCCCGGCTCGACCTCGGTCGCGGCGCACCGCTCGGTGGCCTTCGTGATCCGCAGCCGCAGCCCGCCCGCGGTGAGCTCGCGCCCGAGCAGCTCGAGCTCGCTCCACGCGGGCAGCCCCTCGAGGTGGATGTTCCCGCGGAACCGCAGCGGATCGACGCTCCGGCCGGTGCGCTCGGCGAGGTCGCGGACACTCGCCAGGTTGATCAGCGAGACGTACTCCATCTCGACATCGGAGTTGTGGGCCGTGTCGGTGTAGCGGCGCCCCGCGTCCTGGGCGATCACGGGCTCGACGCCGGGCGGCAGGTCGAGCACGCGGGCGGCGAAGGAGCGCAGTGCGGCCCGGCCGTCCTCCGCGCCGAGGTCGGCGGAGAGGACCCGGTGGCCGCGGACGTCGACGGTGAGCACTCCGCTGTCGGGGTCGAGGTGCGTGGTCAGGCCGGCGAGGCGCGCCTCGGCGACGAGCACGAAGTACTCGCGCTTGGAGATGCCGTGCCGCATGCCGGGCCGGTAGGCGCCGCCGGGGCGGGCGAGGGCGATCGTGCGGTCGAAGGGGACGCCGCGGCCGGCGGTGAGCTCGACGCGGGGGAGCGGCTGCGGGGTCAAGCCCTTCACCGGGTAGACGAAGAGGCCGTCCACGCGTGTCGTCATGCCCCCATCCTGGCGCATCGCCGGGAAGCCGGCAGAGCCGTCGCGGCGCAGCGGAGCGCGAGGAACGGACGCGGCGCCGTGCGGATCCTGCGAGGGCGGGCGGAGGGATCCGCTCCGGCGGGCCTCGTCAGTACTGGAGGGAGAGGCCGACCAGGGGCGGGACGACGAGCGCGCCCAGCTCGACGATCGCGACGCTCGCGCCGACGCCGAGCGTGACGGCCGAGAGCAGCCGGGCGCGGTCCTTCCGCGCGACGCCGATGACGCCGACGATCGCGGTCGCCGTCGCGAGCACGAGCATCGTGACCCCGAGGGCGGCGAAGAGCGCCCCGATCTGCGTGGTGTCGAAGCCGCCCTGGAACGCGAGGACCGGGATGGCCGTGGTGAGCGCGGTCCGCCCGATCTGCGCGAGGACGAGGACGATCGCGAGGACGAGGCCGACGATGCCGACGACGTCGCGGGGCCGTGACGGTGTAGACGCCCTCCGCGGCGACGAGGCCGGCACCGCGGGGGCGCCAGTCGCGTCGGATCACGCGGACGAGGTC